>NZ_VRUX01000344.1:0-4552 GCF_008039885.1 Methylobacterium sp. WL103 | reverse complement strand
CCCGGGGGCCGGGTGGCGGCAAGCTGCTCGCCCAGCGCCGACATGCGGCGTTCGATGTCGCCCAGACGTTCGGCGACCTGCTGGACCGGGGCCGTGCTGGCGCCGATCGCCGCGCCGATGCGCGACTCGATGTCGGCGATCCGGCGCTGCGCCGCGTCCTCCACCGACAGGCGCTCCTCCGCCAGGGTGCGGTCGAGGCCGTCGATGCGGGCGAGCAGCGTCTGGATGGTCGCGCCGAAGGCGCCGTCCGAGGCGATTTCGGGGATGGCCCTGGCCGCAGGCTCGGCCCAAGCTGCCGCAGGCTCTGCCCAAGCTGTTTCAGGCTTGCTCGAAGCGGGCGAGGCCGGTGCGGCCGGCTCGGACCGCGCGAGGTCGGCGGGGGCGTGGCGCGGAGCCTTCGCGGAGGATTTCGCCTTGGCGGCACCGGGCTTGGCCCCGGGCCGGCCCTTGTCCGGGACGACGGAGGCGATCCACGTCTCCAGCGGCACGCCGGCGCGGCGCGCCACGTCTCGGGCAGCGTCGAGCACGTCGGGATCGAAGGTGTCGAAGCTCGGCGTCGCGGTTCGGGTCATCATCGGGCCTGCGTTCGGCGGCATTCGGCACCGGTTCCGGACGACATGCGCGGACGCTTGTGACGTGTCCGGAACGTGGGCCTCGGATCGGTTGTCGTGGACCATTAACTTTCTTGGTAAACACCCGGTTAAGACGGAGGCCGCGTGTCGCTATGGTTGAAAGCTCCGCATCGTGCCGCGCCCCCTTGCCCTCGCGCGGCCGGATAGTTTATATATGAACTATCGAGGGACCCACCGATCCGCGAGCGATCGGGCAGGGCCTCCGCCCAGCTGGAGGATGAAGAGATGCCGAGCTATCGCGCCCCGGTCGAGGACACCCTTTTCCTCCTCAACGACGTGCTCGGCTTCCACAACCACGCCAACCTCGCGGGCTTCGCGGACGCCACCCCGGACATGGTCGAGGCGGTGCTGAACGAGGGCGCCAAGCTCGCCGACTCGGTGCTGGCCCCGCTCAACCGGGTCGGCGACCTCGAAGGCTGCACCCGCCAGGCGGACGGCTCGGTGACGACGCCGAAGGGCTTCAAGGCGGCCTACGACGCCTACGCCCAGGGCGGCTGGATGGGCCTGTCGGTGCCCGAGGCATACGGCGGCCAGGGCTTGCCGCACACGCTGAACACCGCGATCCAGGAATTCGCCTCCGGCGCCAACCTCGCCCTCGGGATGTATCCGGGCCTGACGCAGGGCGCGATGGCGGCGCTCCTGGTGCACGGCTCGGACGAGCAGAAGGCCACCTACCTGCCGAAGATGGTCGAGGGCGCCTGGACCGGCACCATGAACCTGACCGAGCCGCATTGCGGCACCGATCTCGGCCTCCTGAAGACCAAGGCCGTGCCGAACGGCGACGGCTCCTACGCGCTCACCGGCACCAAGATCTTCATCTCGGCGGGCGAGCACGACCTCTCGGAGAACATCGTCCACCTCGTCATCGCCCGGATCGAGGGCGCGCCGGCCGGCACCAAGGGCATCTCGCTCTTCGTGGTGCCGAAGTTCCTGGTGAACGCCGACGGCTCGGTCGGCGCGCGCAACGGCGTGTCCTGCGGCTCGATCGAGCACAAGATGGGCATCCACGGCAATTCCACCTGCGTGATGAACTACGACGGCGCCACCGGCTGGCTCGTCGGCCAGGAGAACCGCGGCCTCAACGCGATGTTCGTCATGATGAACGAGGCGCGCCTCGCCGTCGGCGTTCAGGGCCTCGGCCAGTCCGAGGTCGCCTACCAGAACGCGGTCGCCTACGCGAAGGATCGGATCCAGGGCCGTTCGCTCACCGGTGCGAAGGCGCCCGAGAAGGCCGCCGACCCGATCATCGTCCACCCGGACGTGCGCCGCACGCTGATGGGCATCCGCGCCTTCAACGAGTCGGCCCGCGCGCTGATGCTCTGGACCGCGCTGCAGTCGGACGTCTCGCACCGCTCCGAGGACGCGAAGGAGCGCCAGACCGCCGACGACCTGCTCGGCCTGCTCACCCCGGTGGTCAAGGGCGTGCTCACCGACCGGGGCTTCGCCAACGCGGTCGAAGCCCAGCAGATGTTCGGCGGCCACGGCTACATCGAGGAATGGGGCATGTCGCAGTTCGTGCGCGATGCCCGCATCGCGATGATCTACGAAGGCGCCAACGGCATCCAGGCGATGGACCTGATCGGCCGCAAGCTCCCCAAGGACGGCGGCCGCGCGATGATGGCCTTCCTCGGCGAGGTCCAGGCCTTCATCAAGGACAACGACGAGGACGAGGCGCTGAAGGCCTATACCGGGCCGCTCCAAGCCGGGCTGAACGACCTGCAGGGCGCCACCATGTGGTTCATGCAGAACGCGTTCTCGAAGCCCGACAACGCCGGCGCCGGCGCCACCGACTACATGCACCTCCTCGGCCTCGTCGCGATGGGCTACATGTGGGGCAGGATCGCCAAGGCGGCGAACGCGAAGCTGGCCGAGCTGCCGGCGCGCATGGACGCCAAGCTCGCCACCGGCCGCTTCTACATGGAGCGGGTGCTGCCCGAGACCGCGATGCGCCTGGTGCGCATCAAGGCCGGCGCGGACTCGACCATGGCGGTGCCGGCCGAGGCGTTCTAAGGCGCAAGCCCTCCCTCTCCACCCTCTCGCGCAGGCGGGATGGGGGTACGCGGTGCGGCTGCGCAAGTCGGAAAGATCAAGGGAAACGCCATGACCGAGGCCTTCATCTACGACCACGTCCGCACCCCCCGCGGCCGCGGCAAGCCGGACGGGTCGCTGCACGAGGTCACGGCCTTGCGGCTGGCCGAGACGGCGCTGCGCGCGCTCAAGGATCGCAACGGGCTCGACACCAGTCGCGTCGACGACGTGGTGCTCGGCTGCGTCGACCCGGTCGGCGAGGCCGGCGGTGACATCGCCCGCGCCGCCGCGCTCGTCGCCGACTACGGCACCCACGTGCCGGGCGTGCAGATCAACCGCTTCTGCGCCTCGGGCCTCGACGCGATCAACTTCGCCGCCGCCCAGGTGATGGCCGGTCAGCACGACATGACGGTCGGCGGCGGCGTCGAATCGATGAGCCGCGTCGGCTTGGGCGCCTCGGGCGGCGCCTGGCCGGTCGACCCGGCGATCGCGATCAAGTCCTACTTCATGCCCCAGGGCGTCTCCGCCGACCTGATCGCCACCAAGTACGGGTTCAGCCGCGACGATTGCGACGCCTACGCGGTGCAGTCGCAGAAACGCTCGGGCAAGTCGTGGGCCGAGGGCCTGTTCAAGGGCTCGGTCGTGCCGGTGCGCGACGTGAACGGCATCACGCTGCTCGACCGCGACGAGCACATGCGGCCCGCGACCGACATGCAGTCGCTCGGCCAGCTGAAGGCCTCGTTCGTCCAGATGGGCCAGATGGGCGGGTTCGACGCGGTGGCCGTGGACGCCCACCCGGACGTCGAGGCGGTGGACCACGTCCACCATGCCGGCAACTCGTCGGGCATCGTCGACGGCGCCGCCGCGGTGCTGATCGGCTCGCGGGAGGCCGGGCAGGGCGCGGGCCTGAAGCCGCGAGCCAGAATCCGCGCCTTCGCCAACATCGGCTCCGACCCGGCGCTGATGCTGACCGGCCCTGTCGACGTGACCAAGAAGGTGCTGGCGCGCGCCGGGATGCAGCTGTCCGACATCGACCTGTTCGAGGTCAACGAGGCCTTCGCCGCGGTCGTGCTGCGCTTCCAGCAGGCGTTCGACCTCGATCCGGCCAAGGTCAACGTCAACGGCGGCGCCATCGCCATGGGCCATCCGCTCGGTGCCACCGGCGCGATGATCCTCGGCACCGTGCTCGACGAGCTGGAGCGCACCGGCAAGGAGCGCGCCCTGGTGACCCTGTGCATCGGCGCCGGCATGGGCACGGCGACCATCATCGAGCGGGTCTGACCCCGGGGGCCGGAACGGCCGGCGCGTTCCCTATTCCGGGCGAACGCTGCTAGAGCCGGCCCCGACCCGTGCCGGGAAACGGCAGGGACGACACGAACCTTTGGGAGAAACGATGACCCGCCTGCTCGCCACCCTGTGCCTGACGACTGCGCTCGCCCTTCCCATCGCCGCCCGCGCGGACGAGGCGGCCGACAAGGTCGCGGAAGCCAAGACGCTCGTCAGCAAGACGCTGATCAAGAACCTGAAGACCGGCTTCGACGCCGCGCTGGAGAAGACCGTCGCCGCGATGCCCGACGACAAGTCGGAGCCGGTCCGCAAAGAGCTGATGGCCGAGTTCGACAAGCAGAGCGGCATCATGATCGATGGCCTGTCGAAGGAATACGCGACGAAGTTCACGCTGCCGGAACTCAAGCACCTCAACGAGATCTACGAGGATAAGACCTACCTCAAGTTCCAGACCATCAACGCAGACCCGTCCTCGTCGGTGACGGCGATCTCGCAGGCCTCCGTCACCAAGCTGCTCAACATGCTGGCGATCGCGGCGGCGGGCGACAACACGCCGAAGCCCGGCGCACCGATGCCGACGCCGACGCCCGCCCCGGCGCCCGCGC
>NZ_VRUX01000343.1:0-4571 GCF_008039885.1 Methylobacterium sp. WL103 | reverse complement strand
GGCCCGGTTCGCGGCGGGGCCGCCCCAGGCGGGCGTCGAGCGGGGCACGTTCTCGGACGGGTCGGCCTGGACCCTGCGCATCGCCGACGCCGCGCCGGCGATGGGCCTCGGCCGCGTCCCGCCGCTCTGGCTCGTCCGCTTGAGCCGGGGACCGGTCGAAGGCCGGCCGATCTACACGACGCTCGTCCCGGGAGAGATCCGTGAATGAGGCGCGGCCAGAGGCGGGCCAGGCCGGCTTCACGCTGGTGGAGGTGGTCGTCTGCCTCGCCCTGGCCTCGCTGATCGGTCTCCTGCTCGTCCAGACGTTGCAGATCGCATCGCGCGCGTCCGGCGCGGCCGGGCGCGTCGCCGCCGCCGAGGAGGTGCAATCCGTCCGCGATCACCTGCGGCGCACCCTCGGCAGCCTCGTCCGGCGCCGCACGGACGGGCGGCGGCCTTTCTTCCTGGGCCGTCCCGACGGCCTCGCCGCCGTGATCGCCCCCGATGCGGCCGCCGAGCGTCCCGCCGAGACCCAGGTCACCCTCGCCGGCACTCCCCGCACCGATCTCCGCCTCGATCTCGTCGAGCGCCGCCGGCTCGCGGAGCCCGGGGCCGAGGTCGGCGCAGGCGACGAGGAAGTGCTGCTTGCCGGCGTGACCGGCCTCAGTTTCCGCTATTTCGGCGTGCCGACCGGCAACGCGCCGGCCGTCTGGCTTGCGCAATGGACCCGGCCCGACCGGGCGCCGAAGCTCGTCGAGATCCGCATCGCGTTCGACCCAAGTGATCGCCGACGCTGGCCCCCGTTCCTCGTCGCCCTCGGAGACCGACCGTGACCGAGGAGCACGGCCGCGACGGCGAGGCGGGCTTCGTGCTGCCCTCCGTGCTGGCGATCCTGATCGTGGTCTGCGCCCTGCTGGCCGCGACCGTCATGCGCGTCCGCTCCGGCACCGCCCTGACGCAGGCCCGCGCCGACCTCACCCGGGTCCAGGGCCTGGCCGACGGGATCGCTCGCCTCGTCGCCTACGACCTCGGCCTCCAGCGGACCTACCGCCTCCGCGGCCTGCAGATGCCGGAGGACGGCTGGCCGATCGCCTGCGACCTGGCCCCGCGGGAGCGGTTGCTGATCGCCCTTCAGGACCAGGGCCTTCTCGTCGATCTCAACGCCACGCCGCGGGCCGGGCTCGAGACGGCCTTGCGCGGGGCCGGCATCCCCGACGCCACCGCGCTGGCGCTCGCCGCGGAGATCGTCGACTATCGCGATGCCGACGACGTGCCCGAGCCGAGCGGCGGGGCGGAGGCGCCGCAATACCGGGCGCGCGGCCTCGGCTACGGGCCGCGCAACGCGCCGTTCGTCAGCGTCGACGAGATCGGACGGCTGCCCTCGATGACCGAGGACATCGCCGCGCGGCTCAAGCCGTTGCTGACGATCTACAATGAATCCGGCCGCGTCGCTGGAGCGTCGCCGGACCCGGCCAAGGCCGCGAGAGGGCAGGGCGCGCGAACCCCGCAGGCGCCCCCGGCGCCGTCGCCGCGGCAATACTTCCGCATCGACGTCCTAGTCGAGGAGCAGGGCGTCCGCGCCGGACGTTCGGGCACCTACGCGCTGGGCGGCGGGAGCTCCGGCATGGATTTCCTGGCCTGGCAGCCGGGCATCCCGACGCTGCCGCCGGCCTTGGAAGGCCATCCCACCTGCGGCGTGATCGGGGCCGCCCTCCAGGCCCGCTAGGACGATGTTCGCGGTCTCGTCACAGGCACCGCGCCGTCGCCTTCACGGAGGCCGACGCTCCGAGGCGACGGCTTAACCAGATCCGTTGGCAAATCCGAAACGGTGCGAGAATAAACAGACAGTCTAGTGGGCCGAGTGCGAAAATCTTCCGACCTCCGTGAGCCGGCTGCAAGCTCCCAGCTCCCCGAAGTTCGGCCGTCCGAAGCCAACCGTAGGTGTATCTCGTGATGCGCGGCGTTCTTTCACGCGGGGGCCTTGCGACGCGGCTGCTGCGCCGGGTCCTTCCCGTCCTCGGCGCCGGCCTGCTTGCGGCCGGCGCGACGTCGTCCGCTCCGGGCGGGCGTAACGACGCGCTTCGGCCGGAGACCGCGCTGTCCGACCTGCTCTGGTCGGGCGACCCGGTGGCGGCCCCTCGGATCGATCAGTCGGGCCGCGTCCTCGCGCCGTCGTCCCTGCGCGACCGGGTGGTCGTGCTGTCTTTCGTGAGCACCGACTGCCTGATCACCTGCGTCGCGCGCACGCTCGCCCTCGCCGACCTCACCCGCGACCTGCCCCCGGACGTCCGGGCGCGGACCGTAGTCCTCGCCGCCAGCGTGGCGCCGGATCGGGACGACGTCGCGGCCCTGCGCCGGTTCGCCGAAGGGCTGAGGATCGACGCAGGGAAACTTCGACTCGTCACGGGGACCGCCGCGGCGACGGCCAGCGTGATCGCGGCGCTGCGCTACCCGGCGGATCGATTGCCCGAACCGCCGCCGACCGTCCTGGTCTTCGACCGCCGCGGGCAGATCGCGATGACCTATGGCGGCGACCCCCTCGACGTCCCGCGGCTCCGACGCGACATCGGCGTGCTCCACAGCCTCGAGGACGGCGTCGGGCATCCGCCGCGCCCTGCGGCGTCCGCCGCACCGTAGAGCCGCCCGATCGCCGGATGGGAATTTTAACCACCCCTCGCAACGGCGCGACAACGGTTCCCGGAATATTGGTGTTCCCAGCCGCTCGATCCGCATTCGAACGTGGTCGTCGAGGTGGAAGACTGCGGTCCGACACCGATGACGACCGCCGGCGGGTGTTCCATCGACGTCAAAAAAGGGGAATGCAGGATCATGATACCGAAATCTTCCCGGCCGCGTCCGCGAGCCGGACGCGCCCTCGCGCGGTCGCTCATGTCGGCGACGATGCTGGCCGGGATGGCCGGCCTGTCCGCCGAGGCGGCCAAGTTTCCCGTCGTCGTGACTCAGGTGCAGGACCCGTTCGGCACGCCGACCGCGATTCCCGACACGGCACCGGCTCAAGGCATGTGGCGCGGCGTCTTCGCTTGGCCCCTGAACGCGATCAGCATGGGCCTGTTGCCCTCCGGCAAGCTCGTCTCGTTCGGGTCGCCGCCCGACGACGCCGCCGTCCAGAGCGGGCGCTATTACGACATCTGGGATCCTTCCAAGGGCTTCGACCCGAGCGGGCACACGATCCTTCCGGCCGTCGCGAACGTGAACAGCTTCTGTTCGACCATGGCCTTCCAGGCGGACGGCTCGCTGATGGCCGCGGGCGGCATCTTCGAGGCCGGCGTCGACAAGGGGGCCGCCGTCGTCAACGGGCTGGGCACCGGCGTCTCGCCGCTCGGGGCGCAGATGGCCGCGGACCGCTACTACTCCACGATGCTCAGCCTGCCCGACGGTCGCCAACTCATCATGGGCGGCTCATACCCGTACAACGGCGGCTGGGCTGATCCCCAGGGCAGCATCAACAAGGGCTTCATGAGCGGGATGACCCCGGAGGTCTACGACGGCACGCGCTGGAGCAGCCTGTTCGGCGCCAACAGCCGCGACGCGTTCGGACCCGAGAACAATCGTTGGTGGTATCCGCGTGCCTGGATCGCGCCGAACGGCAAGGTGTTCGGCATCAGCGCCGAGAAGATGTGGTACCTCGATCCAACCGGAAACGGCTCGATCGCGGTGACGCCGTTCAAGGAGCCGCAGCGGAGCGCCAATTCGGCGGCCGACGCCCCGAACGTCGGACCGAGCTCGACGGCCGTGATGTACGACACCGGCCGGATCCTCCAGCTCGGCGGCAACAGCTACGACAACAGCAGCGGCTTCCTCGCCAGCAGCCGCGCCACACTGGTCGACATCACCGGAGGCAACCCTGTCCTCACGGAGACGGCGCCGACCAAGATCGGTCGCTCCTGGGCGAACGCGACGGTGCTGCCGACCGGCCTCGTGGCGGTCACCGGCGGCAGCCTGTGGGACGACCAAGCCGACGGCAACGCGGTGCTGCCGATGGAGATGTGGGACCCGAAGACCGGGGCGTGGACCCTCGGCCCGGCGGCCTCGATCTATCGCGGCTACCACTCGACCGCGCTGCTGATGCAGAACGGTACGGTCCTCACCAGCGGCGGCGGGGCGCCCGGTCCCGTGAACAACAAGAACGCCGAGGTCTACTACCCGCCCTACCTGTTCACCAGCGTCAACGGCAAGGCGGCGCTGGCACCGCGCCCGCAGATCCTCAGCCTGACGACGAACCGCCTGAACTACGGCCAGTGGATGCAGGTCGAGGTGACCGCGCAGGCCGGCGTCTCGCAGGTTGTGCTGCTCGGCCTCGGCCTCGTCACGCACAGCTTCAACGCGACGCAGCGGCGCATGGTGCTCAACGCAGGGGTGAGCTCTGACGGCACGGTGGCGGTCCAGGCGCCGGCCTCGGCCAACGTCGCGCCCCCCGGCTACTACCAGTTGGTCATGATCGACCAGAAAGGCGTGCCGTCGCCCGGAATCATCGTCGCGATCGGCCCGAACACGGCGGCCCCGCCGTTGGCGAGTGCGCCGACCCCGGCCGTGATCGCCGTCGCGAGCAACGCCGGCGGAACCACGGGCGG
>NZ_VRUX01000342.1:0-4584 GCF_008039885.1 Methylobacterium sp. WL103 | reverse complement strand
GCCCGGCCCTGGTCGCCGACGGGCGCGCGGCCGGGCTCTGGGGCGGCGGAATCGGCTGGCCGGGCTTCATGGCGGTGGCGGCGCTGCCCGGCGGGGCCCGCTTCGTCGGACCGGCGCCGGAGGCGATCGACCGGGCGCTCGCCGCCAGCCCGTCGCTCCGCCGCATGACCGTGCCGGCCGGCAGCTTCCGCGGCCAGGACGCGGCGATCGACACCGTCGGATCGTGGAGCCTCGTCCTCGCGCGGCCCGGCCTCGACCCGGAGGCGGCCCACCGGCTGGTGGCGGCAATCGACCGGGCGGGCGCGGACTTGGCCCGGCGCCTGCCGCAGGGCCGCGACAGCGATCCCCGGAACCTCTCCGGCGCGGTGCCGGCCGAAAACCTCAACCCGGGGACGGCGCGCTACCTGCGCGAGGTCGGCGCGGCACGCTGACCGTCCGATCTCGAGCAGGCTCTCGGCTTCGGGAGGGGCATCGTCTCGACGCACGCCGTCAGTCACCGCGCGTGAAGATGTTCCGGCCGTCGTCATTCTGGGGCTGCGAAGTGGAGCCCGGAATCCAGAGCCTACGACGAAACCAGGTCCGACACCGCCGGCGGTCCCGGAATGACGGTGCTGGAGGAGGTGGCCTCAGGCCGAGCCGGCGCGGGCGCTGCCGAACATGACGCCCGACGCGAGAATTCGCCCGCATGCGCCGTTCGCGCGCTTGTGAACCGCTCGGGCGCGGGGTTAGGAAATCTTGCTGAACGAACCGTAAAGACGGCCCGCCCCCGCGGCGGCTCCGTCAGGCGCCGTTCAGCCAACCCCTGGCATAAGCCCCATCGCGCCAAGCGTTTGGGAGCCCGGAGTTCGGGACGTCCCACTTGACCGTCCGCACGATCGGACGGGGCGCGACGGAATGAGGAGGCCGGGCCGCAACCGCGGACCGGTTCGGGGAAGAAGCGCGCGGGACCCGGGCAACACGGGGCGTGCAGAGGTCGGTTCGGAGCTGACATGTCGCTGTTTCGTCTCTACGCGCGCGTCCTGAGCCTTCTGGGCCACGACAAGCGGCTCGCCGTCGGCCTCGGCTTCGCCAACGTGGCTCTGGCGGTGGCGGCGTTCGCCGAGCCGCTGATCATGGGCCGCATCATCGACGGGCTCACCCACCTCAAGCGCGGCGGCAACGGCCTGCAGACCATGCTGCCGCTGATCGGCGCGTGGGTGGCGTTCGGCTTCTTCACCATCGCGGCGGGCGTCGCCATCGCGCTCCACGCCGACCGGCTGGCCCACCGCAACCGCCTCTCGACGATGGCGAACTACTTCGAGCACGTCCTCGACCTGCCGCTCGCCTTCCACTCGGCCAACCATTCCGGCCGCGTGCTGAAGGCGATGCTGGAAGGCACAAACGGCATGTCGACCCTGTGGCTCGGCTTCTTCCGCGACCACTTCGCGGCCCTGGTCTCGCTGGGCGTGCTGCTGCCGATGACGCTGTTCGTGAACTGGCAGCTCGGCTCGATCCTGCTCGTGCTGGTGCTGGTGTTCACCGCGCTGACCACCTTCGTCATGCGCCGCACCGAGACCCTGCAGGGCGAGGTCGAGTTCTACAATTCGGGCCTCGCCGCGCACGCCTCCGACGCGCTCGGCAACGTCGCCGTGATCCAGTCCTTCACCCGTGCCAAAGCCGAGAAGGACGCGATGCGCGACATCATCGGCAACCTGCTCGCCGCGCAGATCCCGGTCCTGTCCTGGTGGGCGCTGGCCAACGTCGCGACCCGCGCCTCGGCCACCATCACCATGACCGCGGTGTTCGTCACCGGCATCATGCTCTACCAGGCCGGCTCGACCACCGTCGGCGAGGTCGTGGCCTTCATGAGCCTCGCCACCGCCTTGGTGACCCGCCTCGACCACGTGGTCGGCTTCGTCAACGGCCTGTTCCAGCAGGCCCCGAAGATCGCCGAGTTCTTCACCATCTTCGATACGGTGCCGGCCGTCCGCGACCGCGCGCACGCGGTCCAGGTCGCCCGCTTCGAGGGCGAGGTCGAGTTCGACGCCGTCGGCTTCTCTTACGACGGCCGCCGCAAGGCGCTCGACGGGGTGTCGTTCTCGGCGCGCGCCGGCGAGACCGTGGCGCTCGTCGGCACCACCGGCTCGGGCAAGTCGACCACGCTCGGCCTGCTCCACCGCAGCTTCGACCCTGGCGCCGGCGCGATCCGCATCGACGGGATGGACATCCGCGACGTCGGCGTCTCGTCGCTGCGCCACAACATCGGCGTGGTGTTCCAGGAGCCGATGCTGTTCGCCCGCTCGATCCGCGAGAACCTCCAGGTCGGCCGCCCGGACGCCACCGACGCCGAGATGCTCGACGCGCTGGAGCGCGCCCAAGCCTCCGCCTTCATGGCGCGCCAGCCCGACGGCCTCGACACGGTGATCGGCGAGCGCGGTCGCTCGCTCTCGGGCGGCGAGCGCCAGCGGCTCTCGATCGCCCGGGCGATCCTGAAGAACCCGCCGATCCTGATCCTCGACGAGGCGACGAGCGCGCTGGACGCCGCCACCGAACGCCGCCTGCAGGGCGCGCTGGAAGCCGTGATGGAGGGCCGCACCACCTTCGTCATCGCCCACCGCCTCGCGACGATCCGCAACGCCGACCGCATCCTGGTCTTCCACGAGGGCCGCATCGTCGAGAGCGGCACCTTCGACGGCTTGGTGGCCCAGAACGGCCGCTTCGCCGAACTCGCCCGGGCGCAGTTCATGGCGGTCGAGGCCGACGAGGAAGAGGCGGTGCTGGCGCTGGCGGCGTGAACGAGGACCGTTACGCGGATGCGGGGCCGGGCCGAAAGGTCCGGCTTCGTGCGTTCCGAGGACTGCCGGCCACTCCTCTTCTGCAAGACGGCATGTGATTCCGACACCTCTCGTTTTCAGCTTCCCCATCCTCCCCGTCCTCCCGGGGCGCCGAAGGCGAGCCCGGGATCCAGAACCGGAGGTCATGCTCCAGTCTGCGCCGTCGGCGGCTCTGGATCCCGGGTTCTGCTGCGCAACCCCGGGATGACGGCGCGGGTGCGGTTCGCTTCGACGAGCGTTGGGAATTCAGCAGGCTCGCGGTGGAGGGGAGTGGCGCGGACCATCGCCGCGACAGGTCCTGATCGGCTGACGCCCAAAGAAAAACGGCCCGCCGCCCGTTTCGGGCAGGCTGGCCGGATGAGGTTTCGGATCACATGGAGTCTCGTGGCAAACAGCCCGGATCGGACTCGGTTCCCGGCAAAGCGTTCCGGTCCTTAGGGGAGCGCTTGGCGCGCCAGCATCCGGGCCCGGAGCCGGGCGCGCCGGGCCGCGATCACCGTGCCGTTGATCTCGCCGCCGAACAGGAACATCGCCGCGAGCCAGTAGAGGAACACCAGGAACACCATCGCGGTGGCCAGGCCCCCGTAGGTGGAGGCGTAGGCGGTCGAGAAGCGGTCGAGATAGTACCCGAAGCCGAGGCCGGCGAAGAACCACAGCAGCAGCGTCACCCCGATGCCCGGCAGCACCGCCAGGAACGAGCGCCGGCCGGCGGCGACGAACTTGTGGGCGATGATCAGCACCATAGCCAGCAGCAGCGCCGTGATGCCGATGCGCGCAATCGCCACGGTGAGGCCGAGGGGCTCCAGCCCCGGCGCGACCAGGACGACGTTGCGCCAGATCAGAGGCCCCAGCACCACCAGCAGCGCGAAGGCCAGCATCGCGAAGGCGCCGCAGACGACGTAGCCGATCGATTCGAGGCGCGTCAGCCACCACGGTCGCATCTCGCGCAGGCCGTAGGCGCGGTTCAGACCCACCCGCAGGCTCTCGACGCCCGAGGACGAGAAGTACAGCGCCAGCACCGCGCCCACCGTCAGCACCCCGCCGCGCTGCTCGGTGAGCACCCGGTGCACCTCGCCGACGATCGGCTTGGCGACCTCCCGGGGCCAGGCGTCGAAGATCAGTACGCCGGCCTCGTCCGCCAGGGACTTGGTGCCGAGCAGGCCCGCGAGCGCCGCGAGCAGGATCAGGAACGGGAACAGTGAGGTCAGGATCGACAGGGCGATGTGGCTCGCGATCGCCCAGCCGTCATGGGACACGAAGCGCTGCGCGGCGATGCCCGCGACCTCGAGGGCGGTGCGGAGGGGCTTCATGCCGGCATCCCCCCTCCCCGCGTGCGAGGCAAAGGGATGTGCGGCGATCCTTCCGTCAAAGCGTTTGTCACGTGCGGCGATGCTACCCGATGGAGGATGCGTTTTCCGGATACGTGATCGCCCGCCCGCCTCCGTCAACGCGTGGAGAGGCGGGCGGGGGCGTTCGGTGCCGGGGTGAAGCCTTCGGGCAACGGCAGGCGGCCCCCTGTCCCGCAATCGGGGGCGCGAGGCGGCTTTTTCGGTTGTCACCGCGGGCGCCGCGTGCTGCCTGCGCGGCATCATGCCAGCCCTCCTCGCAAACGTCCTGATCCCAGGCCTGTTCGTCCTGATCTGGGCGACCGGCTTCATCGCGGCCCGGTTCGTCGCGCCCCACGCCCAGCCGCTGCCCTTCGTGGCGTTGCGGGTCATGGGTGTGGCCCTGGTGCTCGCCGCCATCGCGCTGGCCCTGCGCGCCCGCTGGC
>NZ_VRUX01000341.1:0-4662 GCF_008039885.1 Methylobacterium sp. WL103 | reverse complement strand
GCCGCGCCCGGCCGAGCTGCACCTCGCGTTGCGCCGCGACGGCGACGACCCGCTGATCGCACGCCTCATCGCGATCCTGGCGGCGCTGCCGCCGGGATGATCGATGCCAAGATCGATGCCAAGATCGATGCACGCCACGCATCGATCGATCCAGCCTTTGGCTTGGACCCGCATCGGCATCCTTGCGAGAACTTCGCGTAGACGGCGCGCCAGACGCCGGTCCCGTCAACGCCCCGGGAGGCGACCATGCAGGCCGACGCCGTCGATGCCCCGTCGCGCGGATTCTCGCGCACCCCCACCGTCACCGCGATGCGGGTCGTGCCGGTCGCCGGCCGCGACAGCATGCTGCTCAACCTCAGCGGCGCGCACGGTCCGTTCTTCACCCGCAACCTGGTGATCCTCGAGGATTCCACCGGCGCGACGGGCCTGGGCGAGGTGCCCGGCGGCGAGCGCATCCGCGGCGTTCTGGAAGAGGCGCGCGAGCTGATCGTCGGGCGCCCGATCGGCGCCTGGCAGGCGGTGCTCAACGCGATGCGGGCGCGCTTCGCCGACCGCGATTCCGGCGGCCGCGGGCTCCAGACCTTCGACCTGCGCGTCACCATCCACGCGGTGACGGCGGTGGAATCCGCCTTCCTCGACCTGCTCGGCCAGTTCCTCGACGTGCCGGTGGCGGCGTTGCTGGGCGAGGGCCAGCAGCGCGACGCCGTCGCGATGCTGGGCTACCTGTTCTACGTCGGCGACCGCCGCCGCACCGATCTGCCCTACCGCGAGCCGACCGCCCGCGACGGCTGGATGCGGCTGCGCGACGAGGAGGCGCTGACGCCCGACGCCGTCGCCCGCCTGGCCGAGGCCGCGCACGAGACCTACGGGTTCGAGGACTTCAAGCTGAAGGGCGGCGTGTTCGCCGGCGAGGACGAGATCGCCGCCGTCACCGCGATCCACAAGCGCTTCCCCGACGCCCGCGTCACCCTCGATCCGAACGGCGCGTGGTCGCTCTCGGAGGCGATCCGCCTGTGCAAGGGGCGGGGCGACGTGCTCGCCTACGCCGAGGACCCGTGCGGGGCCGAAGACGGGTTCTCGGGCCGCGAGATCATGGCCGAGTTCCGCCGCGCGACGGGGCTCCCCACCGCCACCAACATGATCGCCACCGACTGGCGCCAGATGAACCACGCGATCCAGCTCGGCGCCGTCGACATCCCGCTGGCCGACCCGCATTTCTGGACGCTGGCCGGCTCGGTCCGCGTGGCCCAGCTCTGCCGCGACCACGGGCTGACCTGGGGCTCGCACTCGAACAACCACTTCGACGTGTCGCTAGCGATGTTCACCCACGTCGCGGCCGCCGCCCCCGGCAAGGTGACGGCGATCGACACGCACTGGATCTGGCAGGACGGCCAGCGCCTGACGAAGGAACCGCTCACGATCCGCGGCGGCCTCGTGCGGGTGCCGGAGCGCCCCGGCCTCGGCATCGAGATCGACATGGCCGAGGTCGAGGCGGCCCACGCCCTCTACCTGGACCACGGCCTCGGCGCCCGCGACGACGCGGCGGCGATGCGGTTCCTCGTCCCCGACTGGACCTTCGACAACAAGCGCCCCTGCCTCGTGCGGTGAGGGCGACATCCTCCCCCCGTCATTCCGGCGCTCGCCGAAGGCGAGCGCCGGAATGACGGGGGTGGGGCGTCGAAACCGTCCGATTCAAGACCGATTCCAACAGGAGACCATCCGATGGACGTCCTCACCAACCGCTTCAAGGCGGCGCTCGGCCAAGGCCATCAGCAGATCGGCCTGTGGTGCAGCCTCGCCAGCCCGATCTCCACCGAGGTCGTGGCCGGCTCCGGCTTCGACTGGCTGCTCCTCGACATGGAGCATTCCGCCAACGACCTGCGGGACGTCTACGCCCAGGTCCAGGCGATGATGGAGAGCCCCGCCCACGCCATGGTGCGGGTGCCGAGCGACGAGGCGATCACCATCAAGCGCATCCTCGACACCGGGGTGCAGTCGCTGATGATCCCCAACATCGACGACGCCGACCAGGCCCGCCGCGCCGTGGCCGCCACCCGCTACGCGCCGCGGGGCGTGCGCGGCTTCTCGCAGGCGCCGCGCGCCGCCCGCTTCGGCCGCATCCCCGACTATCACGCCCGCTGCGAGGCCGAGATCTTCGTGGCGGTGCAGATCGAGTCGCGCCGCGCGCTGGACAACCTCGACGAGATCGCCGCCGTCGAAGGCGTCGACGGCGTCTTCGTCGGCCCCGGCGACCTCTCGACCAGCCTCGGCTACCTCGGCCAGCAGAACCATCCGGACGTGGTGGCGATCATCGAGGAGACCGTCGCCCGCATCGGGAAGGCCGGCAAGCACGCCGGCATCCTCACCGCCAACGAAGAGCTCGCCCACCGCTACATCGCCGCCGGCACCCGCTTCACCGCGGTCGGCTCCGACATGGGCCTGCTCGCCCGCCAGTCCGAGGCGCTCGCCGCCCGCTTCAAGGGCTGAGCCGAGATCCTCGCCCTTCGCGGGCGACCGGGCTCACACGTCTCGCCGCGCATCCCGAAGGCAGCGCGGGTTCCCCTCTCCCCGCGCGCGGGGAGAGGCCCGGCTGCCCCCCGTCGTGCAGCTGGGGAGCGGAGGCGAAGCCGAAGCGGGGGTGAGGGGGCGCGACCGGATGAGCCTCCTCCGGGGCGCCCCCCCCCGCCGTCGGCTGCCGCCTCGCTTCGCCGACGACGAGGTCGCCGAAGCCCTCTCCCCCACCGAAGTCGGGCCTGCCCGATTTCGGCAGGCAGGTTCGGATCTCGGGCGAGCCCGAGATCCGTGCGGGGCGAGGGGATGCGCGCAAAGCGAACCGCCAGAATTCAGGGATGCGTGAATCCTGTCGCCCACGACGGGCGAGGGAGGACGCGCCGCGCCATTCCAGGAGACACCACCATGAACATCGGATTCATCGGCCTCGGCATCATGGGCGCCCCCATGGCCGGGCACCTGATCGCCGCCGGGCACAGCCTGTTCCTGAAGAGCCGCCGGGCGGTGCCCGAGGCCCTGGTCGCCGCCGGCGGCACGGCCTGCGCCACCGCCGCCGAGGTGGCGAGCCACGCCGACATCGTCATCCTGATGCTGCCCGACACCCCCGACGTCGAGGCGGTGCTGTTCGGCGCGGACGGCGTCGCCGACGCGATCAAGACCGGCAAGACCAGCAAGACCGTGGTCGACATGAGCTCGATCTCGCCGATCGCGACCAAGGACTTCGCCGCCCGCATCGCCGAGCGCGGCGGCGCCTACCTCGACGCGCCGGTCTCCGGCGGCGAGGTCGGGGCCAGGAACGCCGCCCTCTCGATCATGGTGGGCGGCGACGAGGCCGATTTCGGGCGCGTACAGCCGCTGTTTTCGGCCATGGGCAAGACCGTGACCCATGTCGGCCCGGTCGGATCGGGGCAGGTGGCCAAGGTCGCCAACCAGATCATCGTCGCGCTCACCATCGAGGCGGTGGCCGAGGGCCTGCTGTTCGCATCCAAAGCCGGCGCCGACCCGGCCAAGGTCCGCGAGGCCATCACCGGGGGCCTGGCCACCTCGCGCATCCTCGAGCTGCACGGCAAGCGCATGATCGACCGGACCTTCGATCCGGGCTTCCGCATCGGGCTGCACCAGAAGGACCTGAACCTGGCGCTGGAGGGCGCCCGCGCTCTCGGCGTCAGCCTGCCGGCGACCGCGCTGGCGCAGCAGCTGTTCTCGGCCTGCGTCGCCAACGGCGGCGCGGCGTGGGACCACTCGGCGATGGTCCGCGCCCTGGAGCTCATGGCCGACCACGAGGTCGGCGCCGCCTGACCCTGGCTCGATCGATCGATGCCGCGACGGCATCGATCGATCCATCGTTTGGATTGGAAGGTATCGACCGGGCGGACTAGTCTCGAACCCTGACGAAAACCGACCGCGACGGGCACGCATCCGTTGGGCGATTCCGCAGGAGGAAACCATGTCGCTGGCGATTCCGGTGCAGGCGGCGACGCGATTCCGCGTCCGCTACGTCATCCTCCTCGTGCTGTTCGCGGTCACGGTGCTGAACTACGCCGACCGGGCGATCATCTCGATCGCCGGCGTGCCGATCGCGCAGGAATTCGGCATCACGCCCGTGCAGATGGGCTACATCCTCTCCGCCTTTAGCTGGTCCTACGTCGCGGCCCAGCTCCCCGGCGGCTGGCTGCTCGACCGCTACGGCACCAAGTGGATCTATGCCGGCGGCGTGTTCTTCTGGTCGTTCTTCACCTTCGTCCAGGGCTGGGCCGGCTTCCTCGGCGCGGCTTCCGCGGTCACGGTGTTCTTCCTGATGCGGATGCTGGTCGGCGTCGCCGAGGCGCCGTCCTTCCCCGGCAACGCCCGCCTCGTCACCGCGTGGTTCCCGGCGGCCGAGCGCGGCAAGGCCTCGGCCGTGTTCAACGCCGCCCAGTACTTCGCGCCGGTGCTGTTCGCGCCGCTCACCGCCTGGGTCACCCAGAGCTTCGGCTGGCGCTACGCCTTCTTCGCCATGGGCCTGATCGGCCTCGTGATGGTGCTGCTCTGGGTCTGGCTGATCCACGACCCCGAGGACCATCCGAACGTCACGCCGGCCGAGCTCGACGAGATCGCCCGGGGCGGCGCGCTGGTGCAGGTCGGCGCAAGCCCGGCGGACCCCGCCAAGGC
>NZ_VRUX01000340.1:0-4715 GCF_008039885.1 Methylobacterium sp. WL103 | reverse complement strand
ACCTCCGGGTCGTCGGGCCAGCGCAGGGACCCGAGCACCGCACGGGCGCCGGAGGCGAGCACGAGCTCGCCGCGGGGCTCGACCGCGGACAGGGTGTCGGCCCGCGCCGCCCCCGCTACGCATTCGCCAGCCCCGGATCGCGGTGCCGCCGAGGCGCAGGAGCGGGCGCCGAGGATCGTGGCGCAGGCCACGCCCACGAGCATCCGCCCCGTCCTTCCCATCGCCCCGCCTCCCGCGCCCCAATCGGAACACCGCGAATCCCTAAGGACAGCATGCCCCGGATCGGGCCGCTCCGCCCAGCGCAGGCTGGCAACAGGTCGGCCGCTTTGGGTTCCGGGTGGACTCGCGCTGCGACGATGGTACAAACGATCGGTACGTCTCCGTAGCTCAGCTGGACAGAGCACAGGTTTCCTAAACGCAAATTGGGCGCCGCATCGGGAAACCGCGCGGCGGATCCGCTCAAATTCGGGGAACGCTTCCGGTCCCGGCGATTCAGGTCGCCGGAACCCTGCCGATCCCGAGCCAAGCCCGCGCAGTGCCATGCACGGGAAGGTGTAGAGACTAGACGGGCGGCACCTAAGGGCGCCTTCGGGCGCCTACGGCGAAGGGATAGTCCAGGCCACGAACGCGGGCACCCGCCCGCGGCGGCGAAAGCCGAAGTGGTATGAAACCTGGGGTCGCAGGTTCGAGCCCTGCCGGGGACGCCACATCTCTCATCGCTGCGGAATGCGGCCGAGCGGCGGGGCATGGAAGCGCATGCGTCCACCCAACTTGAACGCCGTTCCGGTCCTGAGCCGGCTGCACCAGCGATCAAGACTACGGTGACGGGACGATCGTACCAGTGAAATCGACGGGAAGTGGGAACCAGTTGCTCGCGCAACGGTTGCCGCCGGGATCGTCCACCCTGGAACGATCCTTTCCCAGGACCACACCCACCCGTGACCGCGAGCGTCGACAGATCGGAACTCCGGCAGATCATCGCCGGCCTGACCGAAGGGGTGATCCTCGTCGAGCCCGACCAGAGCATCGTCTGGGCGAACGACGCGGCGCTCGCCATGCACGGCGCCGAAAACCTCGCCGAGCTCGGCGAGACGGTCGATGCGTATCGCGCCCGGTTCTCCCTGCGCTACCGCAACAACCGTCTGCCGGAGCAATACCCGATCGAGCGCGTGGTGCGCGGCGAGACCTTCCACGACGTCATCGTCGACGTGAAGCGCACCGACAAGCCGGACGTGGACTTCGTCCACTCGCTCCGCAGCATTGTGGTGACGGACGCCTCCGGCACGCCGAGCTGCCTCGCCCTGATCCTCCAGAACGTGACCCCGCAATTCGAGGCGGAGGAGCGGTTCGAGAAGACCTTCAACGCCAACCCGGCGCCGGCCGTGATCTGCCGGCTGTCGGACCTGCGCCACGTCAAGGTGAACGTCGGCTTCCTCGAGATGACCGGCTACACCCGTGACGCCGTGATCGGCCGCAGCGTCTACGAGGTCGACGTGCTGGCCGGGGCGCGCAGCCGCGACCTCGCGATCTCCCGCCTCAACGAAGGCGCCACCATCCCGCAGATGGAGGCCTGCCTCGAGCTGCCGGATGGCGGCACCCGCTTCGTCATCGTCGCCGGGCAGCCGATGGAGCTCGGCGACGAGCCGTGCATGCTGTTCAGTTTCGCCGACCTGGAGCTGCGCAAGAAGGCCGAGACGGCACTCCGCCAGAGCGAGGAGCGCTTCGCCAAGGCGTTCCAGCTGACGCCCGTGCCGACCATGCTGTGCCGGGCCGAGGGCTTCGCCATCACCGGCGTGAACGAGGCCTTCACCCGCGTCTTCGGCTACGGGCAGGACCGCGTGGTGGGCCGCACGCCCGACGAGATCGGCCTCTGGACGAAGGATGCGGCCCGCCTGCGCTTCGAAGGCGCCGTGATGCGTACCGGCTTCGTGCTCGGGCTCGAGACCTGCCTGCACGCGGAAAGCGCCGGCGACCTCGATTGCCTCGTCTCCGCCGAGCGCGTCACCATCAACGACGAGGCGTTCGTCCTGGCGGTGCTGCAGGACATCACCGACCGCAAGCGCTCCGAGCGCGACCTGTTCGAGGCGATCGAGGCGGTGATGGCCGACACGTCCTGGTTCAGCCGCGGGCTGATCGAGAAGCTCGCGAGCCTGCGTCATCCGGGGGCGGAGACCGCCGAGGACCCGACCCTCAGCCTGACCGTGCGCGAGCGGCAGATGCTCGGCCTCGTCTGCGCGGGGTTGAGCGACGACACCATCGCCAAGCGACTGAACCTGTCGCGCAACACCGTCCGCAACCACACCGCCGCGCTCTACCGCAAGCTCGGCCTGCACAAGCGCTCCGAGGTGATCGTATGGGCGCGGGAGCACAACCTGCCGGCAACGATCCCGAAATGAATAAATCAGAATACCAGTACTTTCGTACCATTGCCTCCGGAGGTGACGCCACCATCTCCAAGGTGACCCGAAGCTGAGGCCAAGCTCGGTCAAAGAGCA
The DNA here is from genome assembly GCF_008039885.1 of Methylobacterium sp. WL103. Lineage (NCBI taxonomy): Bacteria > Pseudomonadati > Pseudomonadota > Alphaproteobacteria > Hyphomicrobiales > Methylobacteriaceae > Methylobacterium > Methylobacterium sp. WL103. The sequence goes on along the minus strand of NZ_VRUX01000340.1, from coordinate 2,220 downwards.
CCGGAAGAGCACCCCACCAAGCGCAACGACAGTACGGCACCGGAGCAAGAACAGCGCGGGCCGAAACCGTCCCCTCGAACCTGTGCGGATCACGCCGCGCGTTCGATCGGACGGGATCGTGCCCAGCGAAACCAACGCACCCAGAACCGCAGGTCCGGCCCGAACGCGGGCAGAACCGCGCGGGCCACACCGAACCTCGTTTTTCGAAGTCCGACGCGAAGCCCGGGTCCACGCGCATGTCGTAGCCCGGGCGACGCGCCGCACACGTCTCCACACCCTCTCAGAACAGGACGGACATCATGGTCGATACGGATCGCGTCACCGGCGCAGCGAAAGAGTTCGTCGGCAGGGCACAGGGCGCCGTCGGCGACCTCGTCGGGTCGCGCAACGACTCGGTCGAAGGCCGCTTTCGCGAAGCGCAAGGCTCGGCCGAGAACCTCTACGGCCAAGCCAAGGACGCCGTCCGGAACGTCGCCGACGACGCCGCGGACTACGCCGAGGACGCCTACGAGAACGGCGGCCACTACCTGCGCCAGGGCCGTCGGGCCGTGAGCCACCAGGTCGAGGAGAGCCCCTTCGTCGCCCTGATGATCGCCGGCGCCGTCGGCTACGGCCTCGCCCTCCTCATCCATTCCCGCCGCTGACACCCGTCCTCGTCGCGTCTAGTCTTTCGGAGTCCATCGTGGCCACAACCTCCACCATCCCCACCGCACCCTCGGCGAGCGCCGTCTCGACCGTCCACCTGCACCAGGCCTCCTGGGGCGCGATCTTCGCCGGCGCCGTCCTGGCGCTGGTCGCCCAGGTGATCCTGAACATGGTCGGCGTCGGCATCGGCCTGTCCAGCGTCGGCGGTCCCGCCGCCGACAACCCCGCCGCCTCGACCCTGTCGATGGGCGCCGGCCTCTGGTTCGTCGGGTCCGGCATCGTCGCGTCGCTGGCCGGCGGCCTCATCGCCGGGCGCCTCTCGGGCAAGCCCATCGCGGGGGCGGCCGGCCTGCACGGCCTCGTCTCCTGGGCGGTGACGACGCTGGTCGTGCTCTACCTGCTCAGCTCCGCCGTCGGCGGCATCGTCGGCGGCGCCTTCTCCGGCGTGACCAGCACGCTGGGCGGTGCCGGCTCGCTGGTCGGCGGCACCGTGCAGACCGCGGCCCAGGCGGCCGCCCCGTCGCTGGCCCAGATCTCGAACCCGCTCGAGGGGATCGAGAAGTCGGTGCGTCAGCAGGCGGCCGGCCAGGACCCGCAGGCGCTGCGCGACGCCGCCGCCTCCGCGATCCGCGCCCTGCTCTCGGGCGACCCGGCGCAGAAGGCCCAGGCCGAGAACCGCGCCGCCGACGCGCTGGCCAAGGCCCAGGGCATTCCGGCCGACCAGGCCAAGACGCAGATCCAGGGCTACGAGAAGCAGTACGAGGCGGCGCTCGCCGACGCCAAGCAGAAGGCCAAGGTCGCCGCCGAGGCCACCCGCAGCGCCGCCACCCAGGGCGCGTTCTACGGCGCCCTGGCGCTGATCCTCGGTGCGCTCGCCGGCTTCCTCGGCGGCCGCTTCGGCGCCCCGAAGCTGCCGACCCTCGTCGCCGGCTACGACCCCCGCCGCGCCTGAGCCCCACCCGGCCGGCCCATACGGCCGGCCGGGACCGATCACCCACGCCACTCACCCCATTCTCTCGAAAGGAGCCATCCGATGAGCAGCACCACGGACAAGCTGAAGGGCTTCGCCAACGAGGCGGCCGGCAACGTCAAGCAGGCCGCCGGCAAGATCACGGGCAACGACGGGCTCGTCGTCGAGGGTAAGGCGCAGGAGCTCAAGGGCGAGGCCCAGCGCACCGTCGGCGAGGCCAAGGACGGCGTGTCGTCCCTGGTCGACAAGGCGACCGGCAAGCGCTGAAAGCCCACCGGCAAGCGCTGAACCCGAACGCCCTGGCCCGAAACACGGTGGGCGACCGAGCCGACGGCCCGGCCGCCCCCGACATCGTCGAATGCAGGAGAATCCCATGAACGGCGACCAGATCCGCGGTGCATCGCGCCACATCAAGGGCCGTGCCCAGACCGCGCTGGGCGGCCTCACCGGCGACCCGGCCCGCCAGGTCCGCGGCGCCGTCAACCAGGTGGCCGGCCTGCGCTACCAGCAGAACGACCCGGGCGTGATGGCCTCGCGCCGCTTCTTCGCCGAGGCCTTCGCCGGGCACGCCTACGGCCGGCCCTCGTCGGGCACGATCGAGGCGG
>NZ_VRUX01000033.1:0-18410 GCF_008039885.1 Methylobacterium sp. WL103 | reverse complement strand
CCGTGATCTTCTGGTAAGGTGTCGTGGGGTGCGTCTGATGTGTTTATGTCACAGTCTGCACGACGGTCGCCCGCGAGCCGGTGACCGCGCCCGACGCGGGGCCTGAGGCCGGCGCCGGCGCGCCGGATATCCAACCGGTCGACGTCGCGGCCGCGCTCGCTCACGACGCCCTCGCCGACGACGAGACGGCATCGGAGCCGGCGTCGGAGAAGCGCGGCTGGTGGACCCGGCTGACCTCGGGGATGAAGCGGACCTCGTCGGCCCTGTCCGACCGGGTCACCGGCCTGTTTACCAAGCGCAAGCTCGACGCCAACACCCTGGAGGACCTGGAGGACGCGCTGATCCAGGCCGATTTCGGCGTCGAGACCGCGACGCGGATCTCGGAGGCCGTGGGCAAGGGCCGCTACGAGAAGGGCATCTCCCCCGACGAGGTCCGGGCGATCCTGGCGACCGAGGTCGAGCGGGCGCTGGAGCCGGTGGCCAAGCCCCTGGTCGTCGATCCCACCAAGAAGCCGTTCGTGATCCTGATGATCGGCGTGAACGGCGCCGGCAAGACCACGACGCTGGGCAAGCTGTCGCTCAGCCTTAAGGCGGAGGGCCGCTCGGTGATGCTGGCGGCGGGCGACACCTTCCGCGCCGCCGCGATCGAGCAGCTGAAGGTCTGGGGCGAGCGCACCGGCACGCCGGTGGTGAGCGGGGCGCAGGGTGCGGACGCGGCGGGGCTCGCCTTCGACGCCCTCAAGCGTGCGAAGGCCGAGGGCACCGACGTGCTCCTGATCGACACCGCCGGCCGGCTGCAGAACAAGGCCGGGCTGATGGCGGAGCTGGAAAAGATCATCCGCGTGCTGCGCAAGAGCGATCCCGAGGCGCCGCATGCGACGCTGCTGGTTCTCGACGCCACCGTCGGCCAGAACGCCCTGTCCCAAGTCGAGCTGTTCTCGAAAGCCGCGCCGGTCTCGGGGCTGGTGATGACCAAGCTCGACGGCACAGCCCGCGGCGGCATCCTGATCGCACTGGCCGCCAAGTTCGGCCTGCCGGTGCACTTCATCGGCGTCGGCGAGGGCGTCGACGACCTGGAGCCGTTCGCGGCGCGCGACTTCGCGCGGGCGATCGCGGGGCTGGAGAAGGGCTGACGCCCGACGCGGACCGAACGGCCTGCAGTGCAGTCGCGGGTCGTCAGCAGGTCGCCGTCGCGCCGGGTGCTGCCTCCGAAAGGTCGAGCCCTTCGACCAAGGCATCGAACACCGCGCGGCAGCGGGCGTTCGTCTTCAGGTCCTCGTGCATCACGATCCAGAGGGGCAGCGTCAGGGTGATCGCGGGCAGGACGCGCACCAGCGCCGGGTCGCGCCGGGCGATCGCCACCTGGCAGATGCCGATGCCGAACCCTGACCGGATCGCGGCGACCTGGGCGAGGTTGCTGTCGGCCCTCAGAGCGAACGTGCGCCGGTCGAGCGGCGGCAACCGGGCGGCCATGGCCCGAAGCGCCGGGGTCTCGGTGTCGTAGCCGATCACGTCATGGGCTGAGAGGTCGCCGATGGTGGCCGGCGTCCCGGCTCTGTCCAGGTAGTCGCGGTGGGCGTGGAACCCGAGATCCACCGGCGGCAGGCGGCGCGCCAGCAACGCCCCCTGGGTCGGCTCGACCATGCGGATCGCGATGTCCGCCTCGCGCGCGAGCAGGTCGCCGACCACGTCCGAGAGCGCCAGCTCGATCGCCAGCGCAGGATTTGCCCGCCTGAGCCGGGTCAGGATCGGCGGCAAGTGCTCGACGCCGACGACGTCGCTCGCCGTGATCCGCACCGTCCCGGCGAAGTCGCCCTGGGCACCGCTGGCGGCCCGCAGCAACGCGGCGGCGGTCGTCGCCATGGTTCGCGCGTGCGGGCGCAGCGACACCGCAAGCTCGGTCGGTTCGAGCCCACGCTGCGACCGCACGAACAGGTCGGCGCCCAGCGCCGACTCCAGCGCATCCACGTGGCGGGCGACGGTCGGTTGCGTCGTCCCGAGCGCACGCGCGGCTGCCGACAGCGAGCCAGCGTCGAGCACGGCGAGCAGAGTGCGATAGAGCGCCCAATCGGGATTGTGGTTCATCCGTTTGCGTATAGCAGGACCACGGACTTCGGCAATTTTCGATGTGCCCGCCGAGGTGCATCGTCCTGCCTTCAGCGATGAGGGACAGGACGATGACGCAGCGGATCACGATCTTCGGCTACGGCGCGGTCGGGCGGCCGATCGCCGAGCGGCTGGCCGCACGCGGAGACCGCGTGCGGGTCGCAACCCGCACACGCCCGGCGGACCTCCAGGCCGGCGTCGAGCATCAGGTCTGCGACGTCCTGAATCCTGCCGACGTGCGGCGCGCGCTCGACGGGTCGGCGCAGGCGGTACTCGCGGTCGGCTTCCCCTACGACGCGCGGGTGTGGCGGACGGCCTGGCCGCGAACGATGCACGCCGTGGTCGAGGGCTGCGCCGAGGCGGGGGCGCGGCTGGTCTTCATCGACAACCTCTACCAACTCGGGCCGCAGACGGCGCCGCGCACCGAGGACATGCCGCTGACCGCAGGCGGCGAGAAGCCGGTGATCCTGGCCGAGGTCACCCGGATCTGGCAGGGAGCGCGAGCCCGCGTGCCGGTGGCGGCCCTGCGCTGCTCCGATTTCTACGGACCCGGCGTCGCCAACTCCCATCTCGGCGCCTTCGCGTTCGGTGCGCTGGCGAAGGGCCGGCCAGCGCAACTGCTCGTGCCGGCCGACACGGCGCACGACTTCGCCTACGTCCCGGACGTCGCGCGGGCGGCTTTGGTGCTGCTCGACGCCCCCGACGCGGATTTCGGGCAGGCCTGGAACGTTCCGTGCGCGCCGACGCGGAGCCCGCGCGCCCTGCTGACGATGGGCGCCGGCGTGCTCGGCAAGCGGCTCAGGCTGTGGGCCGTCCCCTTCGCGATGCTGCGGCCGCTCGGGCTGGTCTACCGCTTCGCGCGCGAGGTGGCCGATGTCGGATTCACCTGGGATCGTGCCTACGTGATCGACGGCGGCAAGTTCGCCCGCCGCTTCGGCTTCGTGCCGACCCCGTTCGAAGTGGGCGTGCCGGCCACCGTCCGCCGTTTCGCCGAGGCGCGTTGACGGGGGCGAGGACACGATGGCGCTGGGCCGGCCGGCATCCGGCCCGTGCCGGCAGCCCCGGTGGACCGCACCCGTCGTCATCGATACAGACGCATCGACGCGATGGGCCCGTTCCGGCTCCCTGGCCAGCATGATGCAGATCGAATCCGTACCCCCGCGCCGACACCTCGCGCCGCTCCCCAAGCTGGCGCTCGAACTCGGGCCGCTGGTGATCTTCTTCCTCGGCAACGCCTACGCCGAGCGCTTCGGCGTAGCCCCCGACCAGAAGCTGTTCGTGGCGACCGGGGTGTTCATCGTGGCGACGGTGCTGGCGCTCGCCGTGCACTTCGCCCTGGTGCGCCGGCTGCCGATCATGCCGATGGTGTCGGGCGTGGTGGTCGTCGTCTTCGGCGGGCTGACGCTCTACCTGCAGGACAAGACCTTCATCATGGTGAAGCCCACCATCGTGAACACGCTGTTCGGCCTGGTGCTGCTCGGCGGCCTCGCCTTCGGCAAGTCCCTGCTCTCGGTGGTGCTCGACTCGGTGTTCTCGCTCACCGACGAGGGCTGGCGGAAGCTGACCTTCCGCTGGGGGCTGTTCTTCCTGGCGCTCGCCGTGCTCAACGAGGCGGTGTGGCGGACGCAGAGCGAAGATTTCTGGGTGAACTTCAAGGTGTTCGGCATCATGCCGCTCACCGTCGTGTTCGCGCTCGCCCAGACGCCGCTATTGACCCGCTACGAGCGCAAGAAGTCCGACGTGTAACGGCGCGCAGGTTCTCGCGCAGAGACAGCCCCGACGGCGTCGGCCGGCGGCAAGCGCGACCGCGCGCCGCTGCCGGTGCGGCGGACGGCCCGCCAGGGCCAACGAAGAATTTCCTTCCTATTTCGCGGCTACCTTGCCGGCCGCGCGGATCTTGGCGATCACCTCGGCGAGATTTTCCGGGGTGACGATACCGACGAGCTTGTCGCGGATCACGCCGTCCGGGCCGATGATGAAGGTCTCGGGCACGCCGTAGACACCGAAATCGATGCCGACGCGGCCGGTCTCGTCGTGGCCCACCGCCTGGAACGGCACGCCGTTGCGCGTCAGGAACCGGCGTCCGTTCTCGGCGGCGTCCTTGTAGTCGATCCCGACGAGCCGGATGCCGGGCTCGCGCGCCAGGCGCATCAGCATCGGATGCTCGACCTGGCACGGCGCGCACCACGAGGCCCAGACGTTGAGCACCGTGACGCCGCCCTTCAGGTCGGCGCTCGACAGGCCGGGCACCGGCTTGCCGTCGACGGTGAGGCCGGCCACCGCCGGCAGGGTGAAGCTCGGCACCGGCTTGCCGATCAGCGCCGAGGGGAGGGCGGCTGGGTCGGCGCCGGAGCGCAGGCGCAGGAAGAACACCGCCGCCAGCACCGCGAAGGCCAGCACCGGGACGACGACGAGGAGCGAGCGGCGGACCGGCTCCGGAGGGGTCTCGACGCTCACCGGCGATCCTCCGCCTGGAGCTGGGACAGCGCCCGCCGCTGCGTGCGCCGGTCGCGGACCGCGTTGAGGACGAGGCCCGCCATCACCAGCGCGGTGAAGGCGTAGGAGGCGAGAATGAAGCCGCCGTGGCTGCCGAGGTCGAGACTCATGCGTTTATAAAATCCGAAGGAGCTTGTGCAGAAGCGCGCTCATGCCTGCGCCGCCCGCTCGAGGGCGGCGACGTCCAGCTTGACCATGGTCTGCATGGCCGCGAAGACGCGGGCCGAGACGGCGGGGTTGGGGTCGGCCAGGAGGCGCGGCAGCACCTCCGGCACGATCTGCCAGGGCACGCCCCAGCGGTCGCGAAGCCAGCCGCACATGATGGCGCTGCCCCCGTCGGCGGTGAGGCCCGCCCAGAGCCGGTCGACCTCCGCCTGGTCGGCGCAGGCGACCGAGATCGAGGCCGCCATGCCGTACTCGGCCGGCGTGCCGCCGTTCAGCGCCTGAAAACTCTGGCCGCCGAGGGTGAAGGCGACGAGGATCGCGTCGCCGGCCGCCCCGCCCGGCCACGCACCTGGTGCGCGTTGAATGCGGTCGATGCGCGAGTCGGGAACGAGGTCGACGTAGAGGCGGACCGCAGCCTCCGCGTCGGTGCCGAACCACAGGCAGGTGCTCGCCTTCGTCGTGCTCGCCTTGGTCATCAGCCGCATCTCCCTTGCGGACGGCGCGTCCGCGATCAGACCGCCTGGCCGAGGGGTAGGGCGCGACCGGCCTCGGAGGCCGTCACGGTCGAGCCGGCGTCGAGGCGCTCCGCCTCGCGGATCGTCAGCGTCCGTACGCGGCGGCGCATGATCTCGGTGCGCATCGCGTAGAGGTGCAGAGCGGTGCCGCCGAGGGTGGCGGCACCGATCATCACCAGCAGCGGGTAGAGCATCGACGGGTCGATGGTCGAGCCGCCCATGCGCAGGATCGAGGCCGGCTGGTGCAGGGTCGACCACCAGTTCACGGAGAACTTGATGATCGGCAGGTTGATCGCGCCGACGAGCGTCAGGATCGCGACGGAGCGGGCGGCCCGGTTCGGATCCTCCATCGTCCGCCACAGGGCAATGATGCCGCAATAGATCAGGAACAGGATCAGCATCGAGGTGAGCCGCGCGTCCCAGACCCAGTAGGTGCCCCACATCGGCTTGCCCCAGAGCGAGCCGGTGACGAGGCAGATCAGGGTGAAGGCCGCCCCGATCGGGGCTGCGGCGCGCTGCGCCACGTCGGCGAGCGGATGGCGCCAGACCAGGGTGCCGATCGCCGACAGGCTCATCGAGCCGTAGAAGAACACCCCGAGCCAGGCCGCAGGCACGTGGATGAACATGATCCGCACGGTCTCGCCCTGCTGGTAGTCGGGCGGGGCGACGAACCACGACAGGTACAGCCCGAGCGCGAGGATCGCGGTCGAGATCGCGGCGAGCCACGGCACCAGCGTGCCGGACCAGCGCATGAAGTGGCTCGGGTTGGACAGGCGCGTCCAGAGGGGCGTCGACATGCGCCATGTCTTAGCGCGGGGTGCGGTGCAGCGGCAATGCGCACGTCTGGCGCAGGGGGACGCCGAGCTGGAGGCCGCCGAGCTCAGGCGTAGCGCCACCGGCATTGCAGGATCTCGACGGCCTGCGTCTCACCATGGCCGCCGACCCGGTAGACGAGGCGGTGGGAGCCGGTGATCCGCCGAGACCACCATCCGCTCAGGTTGCCGCGCAGCGGCTCGGGTTTGCCGATGCCGGTGAACGGCGTCCGCCGGACCTCGCGGATCAAATCGTTGATGCGCTTGAGGGTTGCGGGGTCGGATGCCTGCCAGAACAGGTAATCTTCCCAGGCGTGGTCGGCCCAGAGGAGCTTCACCCCTCGATCAGATCGTGTTCGGACCCGCCACCGGCCTCGATCTGGGCGGCGGCTTCGAGAAGCCGCTTCGCGTTGGCCGGCGTGCCGAGGAGATGGAGCGTCTCGCGCAGCTGATCGAGTTCTGCGAGCGGCAGAATCACGAGAGGCTCGTGGTTCTGCCGCGTGACGACCAGTTCCGACCGGTCGTTCTCAACCTGGTCGAGATACGCGGCGAAGTTCCGCCGAAGCTCGGTCAAGCCGACTTGCGCCATGACAACCATCCGCTCTGTACAGGAACACGTACATATCGCGCGATGATGCCACGGCGCAAGGTCGAGCGCGGAAGGATCGTGCGTCGCGGACCCGGAAGCCCGTCGGCGTTCAGGCGCCCCGGATCATTCGCACTCGGAAAGGACGAGCTTGCAGTTCGGGCACTTGTCGAAGGCCATCTCCTTGGCGGCGGCCTCGGTGCGGCCCCAGCCGACGCCGTAGCTGGTGCGGTTGGAGACGTAGGCGCCGCAGCTGTCGAAGCGGGCCACGACCTTGCAGTTGTCGTTGCCCATCTTGGCGCATTGCCGCATCGCGGCGGCGCCGGCGGCCTCGCGCGAATCGCCCCAGCCGATGCCGTAGCCCTCGTCGCCGGCCTTCTGGCCCTCTTCGGTGTCCACGGCGAAGGCGCCGGCGGCGGCGGCGGGTGCGGTCGCGAGAAGCGCCAGGAGCAGCGCGGACATCAGGGTCTTCATCGGTACGTCCCCATCGAATCTGACAGGGCGGGCGAACCCTTCGCGCCGCCCCTGCAGGACGTCTGATAAGGCAGTGCGGCGCAAAGGAAATTGCACCTCCGTTCCGATCTCTTGCCTCAGCGTCCCGGGCTCATTCCGACCAGCGCAGGGCCGCCGCCGCGGCGAAGGTCCCGACCAGGGCCGCGATCAGGCTGAGGCCGGTCAGGATCATCAGCGGGGTCGCGAAGGGCACGGTGCCACCGAGCGCCGACTGCGCCGCCGAGACGCCGAAGATCAGCGTCGGGATCATCAGGGGCAGCACCAGCACGGCGAGGATCAGGCCGCCCCGGCGGATCGAGGCGGTGAGGGCCGCGCCCACCGCACCCACGAAGGTGAGCGCCGGCGTGCCCACGAGCAGCGTCAGCGCGGTCGCGGCCATGGCGGTGCCGTCCAGGGCCACCAGCAGCCCGAACAGCGGCGAGGCCAGCGCCAGCGGCAGCCCGGTGGTGAGCCAGTGCGCGATCACCTTGGCCAGCACCACGAGTTCGAGCGGAATCGGGGCCGCGGTCATCAGGTCGAGGGAGCCATCCTCCTCGTCGGCCTGGAACAGGCGGTCGAGTCCGATCAGCGTCGCCAGCACCGCCGAGAGCCAGAGGATCGCCGGCCCGATCCGCGAGAGCAGGTTCAAGTCGGGCCCAAGCGCGAACGGCACCAGCGCGACGATCATCAGGAAGAAGACCAGCGACAGCATGCCCGACCCGCCGACGCGGGAGGCCAGCGTCAGGTCGCGGGCGACGAGGGCGACGAGGATGCGGATCACGCCCAAACCTCCTCCGCGTCGGCCGCCGGCTCGGGCGCCCGCGGGGCGGCCTGCGCGATGTGGAGGTTGCGCGCGTCTTCGAGGCCGAGGGCCTGGTGGGTGGCGGCGATGACGAGGCCGCCCGCCGCCCGATGTTCGGCCATCAGCCCGGCGAGCACGCCCTGCGACGCGGTGTCGAGGGCCGCCGTCGGCTCGTCGAGAAGCCAGAGCGGGCGCGCGCAGACGAGGAGGCGGGCCAGCGCCACCCGGCGCCGCTGCCCGGCGGACAGGTAGGCGACCGGCAGGTCCAGGGCGTGGGCGAGGCCGAGCCGGTCGAGCGCCGCCCGCGGGCTCAGCCACTTCGTCCCCAGTAGGCTTTGGGCGAAGGCGAGGTTCTCGGCCGCCGTCAGGCTGCTCTTCAACCCGTCGCGATGCCCGACCGCGTGCAAGCATTCGGGAAGCGCCGCTTCGCCCATGTCGTGGACGGTGAGGCGCCCGGAATCCGGCCGCAGCCGCCCGGACAGGATCGCGAGCAGGCTCGACTTGCCCGCCCCGTTGCGGCCGGTGACGGTGATCGCTTCGCCCGGACCGATCGCGAAGGACAGCCCGGAGAAGATCCTTCGCCCCGAGCGGCGGCAAGTGAGGGCGTCAACGGTCAGCCGCACGAAGGTTGCCTGTTCAGGAGGTGAAACGTCTCGATCTAACGGTAGACGGCCCGGCGGTGGCCGATCCGCACGACGACGATCCGAACGGTCTCGTCCTCGATCGATGCAATGATCCGATAGTCGCCGACCCGATATTTCCAGAGGCCGCCCAGCCGCGAACCCTTCAGCGCTTCACCGAGGCTTCGCGGATCGTTCGAGGGCGATAGGCGGTCCTGAAGAAAGCGGAGAATCCGCGTGGCGGTCTCTCGGTCGAGCTTGTCGAGTTCGCGTTCCGCGGACCGTTCGAACTCAATCCGCCAAGCCATATCGGTCCATAACCGCCCGCAGGGGAACGGCCTGGCTCTCGCCGCGCTGCAGGGCTGCGACCCGGCTCTCCGCGATCTCGACGTCCTCGATCTCGTCGAGATGGTCCTGGATCGCCTCGCGCACGTGGTCGTCCGCGCTGCGGCCGGTGCGTCTGGCCAGAGCGTCGAGGCGGCGTTCGATCTCCGGCGGCAAGTCGAGGGCGAGCATGGCAGTCTCCAGCGCGCGCAAGGCTTACGATGGCGGCGCGCATCCGTCCATTCGCCCTGCCGCGTCCTGCGATCACGATGAAGCCCGCGGCCCCCGCGCCGTCTTGCCCGGTTGCGCGAGGCGGCGGAGCCGCGCAACCTCCCCCGTCCCGGGGCAAGCGGCGTTCGCGATCTTGGGACGCCGGGACGCACCGCCGACACGGAGGATGTCGCCATGACCAAGCCCTCGCACTCCGCGAAGCTTCGCGTGAACGATCCGCAAGCCCGGACGGAAGCCGAGATGGCCCAAGACCCCGATGCGGTCGCCGGCCGCGCGATCGTGGAGGCGCGGGTCGCGCTCTGCACCCGGGACGAGCAGGCCGCGTTCTGGGCGGCGGTGCGGCGCTGCTTCGGCGGCCCGGCGCCGGAGGCCACCGCCTGAGCCGGGCGGAGAAGGCCGCGGGGGCGGACAGCCTCGCGGCACTGTCACCCGCGACACGGTAGCGGGCAGATTCGAATCGTTCTATACGGTCCCCAGGCTGCGCCGCGCGACCTTCGAGCGTCCAATTCGCTCCTCGCGCACCCTCCTGCCCGGGCACCCCCGGGGCGGCGCGCGCTCCCTGCGAGCGCAGTCAGGCCGAACACCGGTTTCGTGGCGCGGGTTATGCCTGCGCGTGTTCGACAAACGCCAGCGAGGATCAGACCAGCCGTGGCTTCACTCGACAGCTTCAAGTCCCGTCAGACGCTTACCGCGGCGGGCAAGACCTATACCTACTACTCGATCCCCGAGGCCGAGAAGAACGGCCTCGCCAACTCCACCGCCCTGCCGTTCTCGATGAAGGTGATCCTCGAGAACCTGCTGCGCTACGAGGACGACCGCTCGGTCAAGAAGGGCGACATCGAGGCGACCGTCGCCTGGGTCGACAACCGCGGCAAGACCGAGACCGAGATCGCCTTCCGCCCCTCGCGCGTTCTGATGCAGGACTTCACCGGCGTGCCGGCGGTGGTCGACCTGGCGGCCATGCGCGACGCCATGGTGGCGCTGGGCGGCGACCCCCAGAAGATCAACCCGCTGGTGCCGGTCGACCTCGTGATCGACCACTCGGTAATCGTCGACGAGTTCGGCACGCCGAAGGCGCTGTCGGACAACGTCGCGCTGGAATACGAGCGCAACGGCGAGCGCTACACCTTCCTCAAGTGGGGCCAGTCGGCGTTCGACAACTTCTCCGTGGTCCCGCCCGGCACCGGCATCTGCCACCAGGTCAACCTCGAATACCTGTCGCAGACCGTCTGGACGAAGACGGTGGACGGGGCTGAGGTCGCCTATCCCGACTCGCTCGTCGGCACCGATTCGCACACCACCATGGTCAACGGCATGGCCGTGCTCGGCTGGGGCGTCGGCGGCATCGAGGCGGAAGCCGCGATGCTCGGCCAGCCGCTGTCGATGCTGATCCCCGAGGTCGTGGGCTTCAAGCTCTCCGGCAAGCTGCCCGAGGGCACCACCGCCACCGACCTCGTGCTCACCGTCACGCAGATGCTGCGCAAGAAGGGCGTGGTCGGCAAGTTCGTGGAGTTCTACGGCCCCGGCCTCGACGCGATGGCGGTCGCCGACCGCGCCACCATCTCGAACATGGCGCCGGAATACGGCGCGACCTGCGGCTTCTTCCCGATCGACCGCAAGACCATCGACTTCCTGACGGTCACCGGCCGCACCGACGAGCGCATCGCCCTGGTCGAGGCCTACGCCAAGGCGCAGGGGATGTGGCGCGACGCCGACACCCCGGACCCGGTCTTCACCGACACCCTCGCCCTCGACATGGGCGACGTGCGGCCCTCGCTCGCCGGCCCGAAGCGCCCGCAGGACCGGGTGCTGCTCGACGCCGCCAAGCCCGGCTTCGCCGACTCGATGGAGACCGAGTTCCGCAAGGCCGCCGACATCGCCAAGCGCTACCCGGTCGAGGGCGCGAACTACGACATCGGCCACGGCGACGTCGTGATCGCGGCGATCACGAGCTGCACCAACACCTCGAACCCGTCGGTGATGATCGGCGCCGGGCTGCTCGCCCGCAACGCCGTCGCCAAGGGCCTGCGCTCGAAGCCCTGGGTGAAGACGTCGCTGGCGCCCGGTAGCCAGGTCGTCGCCGAGTACCTCGAGAAGGCCGGGCTGCAGCAGCCGCTCGACGCGCTGGGCTTCAACCTGGTCGGCTTCGGCTGCACCACCTGCATCGGCAATTCCGGCCCGCTGCCGGCCGCGATCTCGAAGGCGATCAACGACAACGACGTGGTCGCCGCCGCCGTGCTCTCGGGCAATCGCAACTTCGAGGGCCGCGTGAACCCCGACGTGCGGGCGAACTACCTCGCCTCGCCGCCGCTCGTCGTCGCCTACGCGCTCGCCGGCTCGATGCAGATCGACATCACCACAGAGCCGCTCGGCGTCGGCTCGGACGGTCAGCCGGTCTACCTCAAGGACATCTGGCCGACGACGGCCGAGGTGGCGCAGTTCATCGAGGCGAACATCACCTCGGCGCTGTTCAAGTCGCGCTACGCCGACGTCTTCACCGGCGACGCGAACTGGCAGGGCGTCGAGGTCGTCGAGGCCGAGACCTTCGCCTGGAACGGCGGCTCCACCTACGTGCAGAACCCGCCCTACTTCGAGGGCATGACCATGGAGCCGGCCCCGGTCCAGGACATCCAGGACGCACGCATCCTCGGCCTGTTCCTCGACTCGATCACCACCGACCACATCTCGCCGGCCGGCAACATCCGCGCAGCCTCGCCCGCCGGCGAATACCTGCAGGAGCATCAGGTCCGGGTGCAGGACTTCAACCAATACGGGACCCGGCGCGGCAACCACCAGGTGATGATGCGCGGCACCTTCGCCAACATCCGCATCAAGAACCAGATGGTGCGCGATCCCGCCGGCCAGGTGGTCGAGGGCGGCTGGACCCTGTTCCAGCCGTCGGGCGAGCGGATGTACATCTACGACGCGGCGCAGAAATACGCCGCCGAGGGGACGCCGCTCGTGGTCTTCGCCGGCAAGGAATACGGCACCGGCTCGTCGCGCGACTGGGCGGCCAAGGGCACCAAGCTGCTCGGTGTCCGCGCCGTCGTGGCCGAGAGCTTCGAGCGCATCCACCGCTCGAACCTCGTCGGGATGGGTATCGTGCCGCTGGTGTTCCAGGGCGAGACCTCGTGGTCCTCGCTCGGCCTCAAGGGCGACGAGACCATCACGATCAAGGGCATCTCGGGCGAGCTGAAGCCGCGCCAGACCCTGACGGCCGAGATCACCTCGGCCGACGGCACCAAGCAGGAGGTGCCGCTGACCTGCCGCATCGATACGCTGGACGAGCTGGAATACTTCCGCAACGGCGGCATCCTGCCCTACGTGCTGCGCTCGCTCGCGGCCTGAACCACGGGCCGGGCGGCCTTCGGGCCGCCCCGAACCGAAGCATCGTCAAGCCGCCGCGGGCTCGCACCGCGGCGGCTTTTTCATGATCGTCGACGGACGGGTGAGCTCGCCGGCTGCGCCGCATCGAAGGCCGCCGCGAAGGCTGCGCCCGGGCGCGCGGTGCAGCGGTCGACCCAGGCGTCGATCGCCGGCACGCCGGGCTTGCCGAACCACGCGAAGGGCGAGTGCAGCAGCAGGTCGGCCGCGGTGAAACGGTCGCCTAGCAGGAACGGGCTGTCGCCGAGCGCCGAGGCCAGACGCGCCCGGGCCTCCACGCCGCCTCGGAACGTCTGCCTCAGGAACGGATGGTCCAGTCCGGCAGCCTCGACGATCAGCACCGGCTCCAGGACGCCGGCGTACCAGGCGAGCCATCCGAGGTAGGCGCCGCGCTGCCTGTGCCCGTGGGGGATGGAGAGCCCCGCCTTCGGGAACAGGTCGGCGAGGTGCTGCACGATGGCGCTCGATTCGCGCACCAGCGTGCCGTCGTCGTCGAGCAGCGGCACCTTACCCTCGGGATGCGGGTTGGCCGGGTCGCGAGCCCCCGATCCGTCCGTGCGCGGGATCGTCACCCGCTCGATGCGTACGTGATCCAGGGCATCGAGCTCCTTGACCAGGGCGACGATGCGGGTCGAGCGGCTGTTGGGGGAATGATAGAGCGTGATCATGGCGGGCTCCTGCTGGCGGGTCGGCAGGGGATGGTCTAGCCAGGTCCACCTGCCAGTTTCCGTCAGTTGCACGATGGCCCGAGCCGACCGGCTGCTTCGATTGCTCCACGCGATGCGCGTCCTGCCGGCGCCGGTCACGGCGGCCCGGCTCGCCGAGGAGACCGGCGTGTCGCTGCGCTCGATCTATCGCGACATCGACAGCCTGCGCACCGCCGGAGCCGGGATCGAGGGCGAGCGCGGCTACGGCTATCGCCTCGTCGAGGACGTCGCGCTGCCGCCGCAGACCTTCGACCGGATCGAGATCGAGGCGCTGGTCCTGGGTCTCGGCGAGGTCCGGCACATGGGCGACCCGGCGCTCGCGGAGGCCGCCGCCTCGGTCCTGGCCAAGGTCGCGGCGACCCTGCCAGACCGGCGCGAGCAGCACCTGCTTCACGCCGTCTCGCAGGTCCGCCGGTTCGGGACGCGCTATCCGGCGACCGTCGACATGGCAGCGATCCGGTCCGGGTGCTGGCGTGAGGAGGCGGTGACGATCCGGTACGCGGACAAGGACGGGGCGACGAGCGTCCGCACGATCCTGCCGCTTTCCATCGTCTACCTCGACGACAAGATGACGGTGCTCGCCTGGTGCTGCCTGCGCGAGGCGTTCCGCATGTTCCGGGCAGACCGGATCGCGGGGGCGGAGCCGGCCGGTAGCAGCTTCCGCCCGCGACGGGTGACGTTGCTGCGCAGCTACCTCGCCGAGCTGCGCCGACGGGGATGACGGGCGACTCGGAAACAAAAATAGATTGCGCGCAAGGGTGTTTTGCGGTCGCCGGCGCCCCATAACCCTCCGGTCACGACAACCGGAGCGCTACATGAAGACCTTCACCACACTCGCCGTCGCCGGCCTGATGACCCTGTCCGGCGCCGCCTTCTCCGCCCAGGCGCTGGAGCGCGTCCGCGGCACGATCGAGAAGGCCGACGGCGGCATGGTCACGATCAAGACCGTCGACGGGGCCACCGAGACCGTCGACGTCGGCGGCGCCAAGTTCGCCTGGGTCGTGAAGTCGAGCCTCGACCAGATCAAGGACGGCGTCTTCATCGGCACGGCGACCAAGGGCGAGAACCCGATGACGGCGCTCGAGGTCGTGCTGTTCCCCGAGTCGATGCGCGGCACCGGCGAGGGCCATTACGGCTGGGATTCGATCGCCGACCAGACCGCCGCGGGCGGCGCGGCGGTGAAGAGCTCGATGACCAACGGCACGGTCAAGGCCGAGTCCGGCGCGTCGCGCGTCAAGAGCGCGATGACCAACGGCACGGTGAAGGCCGACACGGCCGGCGCCTCGGGCACCAAGACGCTCACCGTCGGCTACGGCAAGGACGGCGCGGCCAAGACCATCGAAGTGCCGCCGACCGCACCGATCGTCGCCTTCGAGCCTGCGGACAAGGCGATCCTCACCCCCGGCTCCAAAATCTTCGCCGTGGTCGACAAGGCCGGCTCGAAGATCGAAGGCAAGCTGATCGCCGTCGGCAAGGACGGCCTCACCCCGCCGATGTAATCGAACCGACTCCGGCTGCACGCAAATCCGTGCCGCCGAAGTCTTCGCAAAACGGCCGCGGGATCTCGGATCCCGCGGCCGTTCGCATGTCAGGGAGCCTTCGCGTCGGCGCCGACCGTGAACTCGCGCCACAGCAGCATCAGCGCGGCCATCACCGCCGGGCCGAGGAACAGGCCGAGGAGGTGGAAGGTCTCGACCCCGCCGAGGATGCCGAGCAGCACCCACAGGAACGGCAGCTTGGTGGTGCCGCCGATGAGCGCCGGGCGCACGAAGTGGTCGGCCACGAACGTCACGACGAAGCCCGCGACGGCCACGATCACCGCCGCCTTCACCGAGCTCGCCGCCACGAGCAGCAGCGCCGCGATGGCGATGGCGAGCGCCGCGCCGAACGGGATCATCGCGGCGACCGCGGTGAACGCGCCGAGCAGCACCGGGTGCGGCACGCCGGCGAAGTAGTAGACGATGCCGAGGACGACGCCCTCGCCGAGGCCGACGAGGACGAGGCCGTCGACGGTGCCGTGCACCGAGGCGACCATCTGTCGGCCGACCCGCTCGCCGCGCGGCCCGAACAGGCGGTTGCACGCCACGAGGACCTGGTCGCGGATGGTGCGGCCGTCGCGGAACAGGAAGAACAGGGCGACGAGGCTGAAGCCGAACAGCACGACGCGATGCACCACCTCCTTGCCGACGTTGCGCGACACCCCGATCACGGAATCGTTGTCCAGCTTGCGCAGCAGGTCGGAGCCGGCATCGGGATGGCTGAGGTTGGCGCTCCACCAGGCGGACGCCTGGGCCGCGCCGTAGGGCAGGTGGTTGATGACGTCCGGCACGGGGACGCCGTCCTTCTCGGCCGTGCGCACGAAGTCGAGCACGTCGTGCGCCTCGCGGGCCGCCTGGACGCCGAGGATGACGAGCGGCGCGAGGAAGACGAGGGCGACGAGGAGCGTCGCCACGAGCGGAAGCACGACGTTGTGGCCGCCTGGCGGAAACCGCCGTTCGGCGCGCGCGTAGAGCGGCCACAGCGCGATCGCCAGCACCACCGCCCAGGCGAGCGCCGGCAGGAAGCCGGACAGGATCCAGAGGCCGAGCGCCGACAGCGACAGCACGAGCGCCACGCGGGCGATCCCCTGGCCGCGCGCCTTCTCCACCGGCGGGAGCGGCGGGGCGCGGTCCGGCGGCGCGTGGTCGGTGCGAAGCGTCTGGTCCATCAGGCGAGTCCTCCGGCGCGATCCGCCGCGCGCTCATGTAGGCCGCCGTGGGACCTTTGCCATCCGGCGAAGCCCGCCCGGAGGGCCACATGGTTGCCGGGCCGGACCCCCTCGTGTAGAGGTCGCGGCCACTTGACGGGGCGGCGCAGGGCGCCCTCCGCCACCGGGCCGTGCGGATGGGGGCGCCGCGTCGAGCATCGGCGGCGGCCCGTCGCACCCATCCCGATTCGGCGAGAACGCATGTCAGACCAGCCCAGCACCGGCACCGCCACCTTCGAGCGCGTGGCCGACATCATCGCCGACACCGCCGACATCCCGCGCGAGAAGATCACGCCCGGGAGCCACGCGATCGACGACCTCGGCATCGACAGCCTCGCCTTCCTCGACATCGCCTTCGCCGTCGACAAGGCGTTCGGGATCAAGCTGCCGCTGGAGCGCTGGACCCAGGAGGTCAACGAAGGCAAGGTGCCGGCCGAGGAGTACTTCGTGCTGAAGAACCTCTGCGCCCGCATCGACGCGCTGGTCGCGGAAAAGGCCGCCAAGGTCTGAGCCGACGCGAACGACCTTCCGAACACGTCTGCGGATCGGCAGCCCATGCGCCTCGAATACTTCGAGATGATCGATTCCGTGGTGAGCCTCGACCGCGCCGCCGGCCGGATCGAGGCCCTGGCCCAGGTGCCGACGGAGAGCCCGGTCTTCGAGGGGCACTTCCCCGGCCACCCTCTGGTGCCGGGCGTGCTCCTCACCGAGACCATGGCGCAGGCCTCGGGCTACCTCGTGCTCGCCCACCTGAACTTCGCGCAGATGCCGTTCCTGATGGCGGTGGACAAGGCGCGCTTCCGCTCCTTCGTCGGCCCCGGCGCGACGCTGACCGTGACCGCGAGCCTGGAGCACGACGGCTCGGGCTACGCGGTGACCAAGGCCGCGATCCGCCACGACGGCAAGCTCCTGGCCGACGCCGAGCTCCGCTTCCGCACCATGCCGTTCCCGGACGGGCTCGACGCCCTGATGCGCGCGCGCACCGCGAAGATCGGCCTCGTGATCGACGGGGATGCGCCGGGAGAAGCCGAATGAGCCGCGCCGTCGTCGTCACCGGGATCGGCCTCGTTTCCTGCGTCGGCGAGGGCCTGGCCGCCCACCTCGACGCCCTCGACGCCGGCGCCGCGCCACGGACCGACGCGGCGACCTTCGCGCCGTATCCCGTCCACCCGGCTCCGGCGATCGCCTGGGACGGGCAAATCCCGAAGAAGTCCGACCAGCGCCAGATGGAGGCATGGCAGCGCCTCGGCGTCTACGCCGCCGGCCTCGCGCTCGACTCGGCCGGGGTGAAGGACGACGCCGGGTTCAAGCAGGCGCTCCATCTCGTGGTCGCGGCCGGCGGCGGCGAGCGCGACTACGCGGTCGACGGGGCGATCCTCACCGGCCTGCGCGAGGCCGAGCACGCCGGCGCCTTCCTCAACGAGCGGCTGCAGAACGACCTGCGCCCGACGCTGTTTCTGGCGCAGCTCTCGAACCTCTTGGCCGGCAACATCGCCATCGTCCACGGCGTCACAGGCGCGTCGCGCACCTTCATGGGCGAGGAGGCCTCGGGCGTCGACGCGCTGCGCATCGGGCAGGCGCGGATCGCCTCGGGCCAGATCGACGCGATGCTGGTCGGCGGCTCCTACAGCGCCGAGCGGCCGGACGTGATGGTTGTCCACGAGATGGGCGGTTTCCTGCGCAAGCCCGACTACGCGCCGGTCTTCGACCGCGCGGATGCGCCGGGCTTCATCCTCGGCAGCTGCGCCGCCTTCCTGATGCTCGAATCCGCCGAGACTGCGGCTGCGCGCGGCGCCCGCGCGCTCGCCCGCACCGAGGCGCTGTTCACGCTCGCCGCCGAGATCCACCGCCGGATCGAGGCGCAGAAGGCCAAGCTCGGAGCGCTCGACTTCGACGACCTGATCCACAAGACCCTCGACCTGCTCTCGCGGGTCGACGCCGCCTGGGTGCTGTACAAGCTCGACCGCGGCGTCGACCACGTCCTCGTGGACGAGGCGCAGGACACCAACCCGCAGCAATGGCGGATCCTCGACCGGCTCACCGCCGAGTTCGCCACCGGGGCCGGCGCCCGCGAGCAGTTGCGCACGCGCTTCGCCGTCGGCGACCCGAAGCAGTCGATCTACAGCTTCCAGGGCGCCGAGCCGCGCGAGTTCGCGACCATGCACGGCAAGTGGCGGGGCGAGGCGAAGGCGGCCAAGCTCAAGTTCGAGGACGTCGCGCTGGGGCTGTCCTTCCGCTCGACCCTCGGCGTGCTGCGGGCGGTGGACGCCACCTTCGGCGTGGCCGAGCACTACGAAGGCCTCGGCTTCGAGGACAAGGCGGTCGGCACCGTCCACACCACGGCGCGGGCCGGGGCGCCGGGCACGGTCGAGCTGTGGCCGGTGGCGGAGCCCGTGGAGGAGGTCGAGCCCGACGCCTGGGCGG
>NZ_VRUX01000339.1:0-4728 GCF_008039885.1 Methylobacterium sp. WL103 | reverse complement strand
AGGCCGCGACGACAGCGGGCGCCGCGGCCTTCTGCTGGCAGCCGGCGAGCGCGCCGGCGACGAGGAGGGCGGCGAGCGAAAATCCAGAGATCTTGGTCGGCACGGGCGGCTTTCCCTGATACGGCGCAGCGTGCGCCGGACGGTTTTTGAGCCCGCGCCGCCGGCCGGTCAATCGTTCGATGCGATCCGCCAGTGCGTCCGTGGATCGCCCAGTGGACGTGCGTCCCCCCTCTCCCCGCACGCGGGGAGAGGGCCGCGACGACCCCGTCGTCGGCGCGGCGAGGCGGCAGCCGACGGTGAGGGGGCTTCGACGAGAGAGGCTCGTCCGTTCGCTCCCCCTCACCGCCGCTTCGGCTTCGCCTCCGCTTCCCGCAGGCACGACAAGGTGCCTGCGGGCCTCTCCCCGCGAGCGGGGAGAGGGGAAGCCCGAGCAGATCTTGTTTCGCCGGCTTACTTCGCCTTGTCGGCGATGGCCTTCAGGCCCGACTCGTAGATGCCGGAGATCGCGTCGGTGGCGACGGTGTCCGGGGCGCCCTTGGCGTTGAAGGTGCCGGTCCAGCTCAGCTTCGAGCCGGTGCCGTCCGGGGCGACCGAGAGGGTCGACTTGTAGTCGGAGACCGGCAGCGGGCCGGACAGGATCGTGTAGGTGTAGCTCATCACCTTGTCGTCGCGGGAGACCTGCTCCTCGACCAGCGTGCCGCCGCCCTTGAGCGAGAGGGTGCGGACCTTCATGCCGTCCTTCTCGGAGGGCACGCACTTCTCGACCGCCGGGTGCCAGTCGCCGATGCCGCAGAAGTCGCCGATGGTCTGCCAGACCTTGGCGGGCGGGGCGGCGACGGTGGCGGTCTTCGCGACGTCGATGGCGTAACCCGGCACCGTGCCGGCGACGAGCGCGAGGACGGGCAGAGCGAGGGTCCGGATCATGATGGGCGTCTCCGACGAAATGGCGGCGCGCGCCGGAGGACCCGGCGCCGACCCTCTTGGGGGCAGGCACGAGCTAGGCCTCGACCCCCGCCGTGGCAATGGCGGCCGCCCGCAAGCGATCGCGGGTGGGCGGATCGCGTCACCTCGGGTCCGTCACGCTGGCTTCGTCGTCATCGGGCGTTCTTGCGCCCGGCCTCGGCGAGCTGCTTCGCCCGCGCGCCTTGGGTCTCGAACATCCAGCCCGGGTACTCGCGCGGCAGCACGCTCACCGCGTCGAGGGCGTCGAGCTCGGCCTCGCTCAGGTCCACCTGCGTCGCGGCAATGTTGTCGTCGAGCTGGTCGAGGCGCTTGGCGCCGACGATGACGCTCGACACCACGCGCCGGTGCAGCAGCCACGCCAGCGCGATCTGTGCGATCGACACGTTCCGGGCGGCCGCCATCGGCCGCATCGCGTCGATGCAGGATTCGGCGCGGCTGCGCTCCACCGGCGGGAAGTCGAACGCGGCGCGGCGGCCGTCTCCGTTCGCGTCTCCGGAATACTTGCCCGAGAGCAGGCCGCCGGCGAGCGGGCTCCAGACCATCAGGCCAAGGCGCTCGCTCTTGAGCATCGGCACGATCTCGCGCTCGAGGTCGCGGCCGGCCAGCGTGTAGTAGGCCTGCAGGCTCTCGAAGCGGGCCAGCCCCTCGCGCTCGGAGATGCCGAGCGCCTTCACGATCTGCCACGCCGCCCAGTTCGAGACGCCGACGTAGCGGACGTGGCCGTGCTGCACGAGGATGTCGAGGGCCCGCACCGTCTCCTCGATCGGCGTCGCCGGATCGAAGCCGTGGATCTGGTAGAGGTCGATGTGGTCGAGCTGCAGCCGCTTCAGGCTCGCCTTCACCGCATCGAGCAGGTGCACCCGTGAAGCGCCGCGGGAATTCGCACCCGTGCCGGTCGGCCCGTAGGCCTTGGTCGCGACCACCACGTTCTCGCGCGGCACCTTCAGGTTCTTCAGGGCCTGGCCGGTGATCTGCTCCGACAGGCCCTCGGCGTAGACGTCCGCCGTGTCGAGAAAGTTGATCCCGGCATCGATCGCGCGGCCGACGAGGCGCTCGGCTTCCGCTTGGTCGAGCGCACCGATCTGCCGCCACATCCCCTCCCCACCGCCGAAGGTCATCGTGCCGAGGCAGAGTTCCGAGACGAAGAGGCCGGTCCGGCCGAGCTTGTTCTGGCGCATGGGGTGTCCTGTGGGGATCGCCGTCCCGGCTCCCTCTCCCGTTCGAGAGAGGGTCGGG
Source organism: Methylobacterium sp. WL103 (assembly GCF_008039885.1). Classification (NCBI taxonomy): domain Bacteria; kingdom Pseudomonadati; phylum Pseudomonadota; class Alphaproteobacteria; order Hyphomicrobiales; family Methylobacteriaceae; genus Methylobacterium; species Methylobacterium sp. WL103. Next base: position 2,529 of record NZ_VRUX01000339.1, on the reverse strand, counting down.
GTGAGGGGACAGGTTCATCCGGAGAGGGCTCGCCCCTCACCCTGCCCCTCTCCCGAACGGGAGAGGGGACCTGCGTCCCCACCGGAAGCGGCGGTTCGACTTCGATAGATAGGGCCGCCCCGTGCCGGGTCGACCGGCCTCACCCCGCGCGGCTGTCGGCGATCAGCCGGCGCACGAAGGCGGCGCAGGCGTCGAGCTCGGCGAGCGTGATGAATTCGTCGGCCTTGTGGGCGCGGGCGATCGAGCCGGGGCCGATCACCACCGCCGGCACGTCGCCGAGCGCCTGGAACAGCCCGCCCTCGGTGCCGAACGAGACCTTGGCGTGGCCGTTGCGCCCGGCGAGGCGCTTGGCCAGCGTCACCAGCTCGGAATCGACCGCGGTCTCGAGGCCGGGATAGTCGATCAGCGGCGCGATCTCGACGCCGCAGGACGGGTCGCGCCCGGCCATCTCCGTAGCGAGCGTTTCGGTGGCGAAGGCGATCGCGCTGCGGGCGAGCGCACCGGCGTCGTCGGCGCCGATGGCCCGGAACTCGAAGTCGACGCTGCAGAGATCGGGCACGATGTTGAGCGCGGTGCCGCCGTGGACGACGCTGCTGAGCCCGGTCGTGTGCGGCACGTCGTAGAGCGGGTCGCGGGCGCCGGACGCGGCCAGCGCGTCGGCCGCCTGCTTGACGTGGAGGATGAAGCGCGCGGCATATTCCACCGCGTTGACGCCGGACGGCGCCAGCGCCGAGTGACAGGCCTTGCCGCGGAAGGTGACGCGGGCGGCGTGCTTGCCCTTGTGCCCGGTGACGACCTCCATGCCGGTCGGCTCGCCGACGAAGCACCCGAGCGGCGCGAGCCCCCTATCCCGCATCCGCGCGATCAGGGGGCGCACGCCGAGGCATCCGACCTCCTCGTCGTAGGACAGCGCGATGTGCAGCGGACGGGCGAGCGGCGCCGCCGCCATCTCCGGCAGGAGCGCGAGGCAGACGGCCAAAAAGCCCTTCATGTCCGAGGTGCCGCGGCCGTAGAGGCGTCCGTCGACCTCGGCGAGCTGGAACGGGTCGTGGGTCCAGGCCTGGCCCGCCACCGGCACCACGTCGCTGTGGCCGGACAGCACGTAGCCCGGCACCTCGGCCGGCCCGACCGTGATCCACAGGGCGGCCTTCTCGCCGGTCTCGTCCACCACCCGCTCGACCGCGGCGCCGTGGCTCTCCGCGAAGTCCTGGACCCAGTCGATCAGCGGCAGGTTCGTCAGCGCGCTGGTGGTGTCGAACGCCACGAGGGTGGCGAGGATGTCCCTGGGCGTGGGTGCGGTGGGCATACGGTCCTTCGACGGCGCGGCGCGGCGGCCGGGAGGCCGGCACTCAAGGGGATGACGAGAGGGATAGCGAGAACCGGCCCCGACGCGCAACGGCGACGGCGCACCTGCGCCCGACCTCACGCCTCGGGTTTCGGTTTCGGTTTGCGCGGCCTGGGCGCCCGCTTGCGCGCGTCCGGCACGGCCTCGGCCCGCGCCAGGAAGGCCTCGATGTCGGCGCCGAGGATCAGCGGCAGGTGGTCGGCGATCCGCGCGTCGTCCCAGGCCCACCAGCACACGCGCAGCAGCCGCGCGATGGTCTCGGCATCGAAGCGATGGCGCAGGACGGTCGCCGGGTTGCCGGTGACGATGGCGTAGGCCGGCACGTCGCGGCGCACCACGGCGCCGGCGCCCACGACCGCCCCGCTGCCGACGGTGACGCCGGACAGGATCGTGCTGTTGGCGCCGAGCCAGACCTCGTCGCCGAGCACGACGTCGCCGCGCGTGGCGTGGTCGTGCGCGCCGGCCGCCGCGTTCGGCCAGAAGGCGGCGAGCGCCTTGAACGGGTAGGTGGTCACGAGGTCCGTGCGGTGGTTGCCGAGCGCGATGGTGACGTTCGGTCCGATCGAGCAGAAGCGCCCGATGTGAAGCCGTGCCGATTCCGGCTCCAGCACCCGCGGGTTGCCGTAGCTGTGCGCCCCGACCGTCCAGCCCCAGCGCGCGATGCTGCGGGCGAGGTGAAAGGCGGTGAGGTCGTCGAAGACCGGCTTCGGCTCGATCATGCGGCGGGGCTCTCGGTCGGCGCCGCGCGGGGGCGGCCGCGTCGGTCTACCACGGATGAGGCGGGGCTCCGGCGCGGCGAGGTTCGACGGGGCTGTCGTTCCCGCGCTCTCCCATGCCGAAGCTACCGGGGCGGCACAGGGGCGGACGGGGGCCGTGGCGATACGGTTCAGATCGGCGGCCGCGACCATGGATATTGAACAACCCGGTCGCGACGCCGTTGCTCACACATAGAAACCCGGAGGAAACTTGATGTCGTACAAGACTCTCGCGCTCGCCGCCTGCCTGATCCTGCCGCTCGGCGGCACTGCCTTCGCCCAGACCGGCACCACCGGAAGCCCCAGCGCGGGTCCGACCGCAGGCGGCACCGTGAACTCCGGCGGCACCACGGGCACGACGGGATCCACCGGCGGCACGATGAGCGGCTCGGCCGGCACGATGGCCCCGGGCGCCGGCTCGCCGCCCCC
>NZ_VRUX01000338.1:0-4729 GCF_008039885.1 Methylobacterium sp. WL103 | reverse complement strand
AGCCGGTGGCCGGGCTGATCCCCATGGTGGTGCCCCACCGCGACCGCGAGCGCTACGCCCTGCTCCACGCCCTCGTCTGGCGCGTCCGCCACGGCGAGCGCCACCTGCCGGAGGTGGCGAGCGATCCGCTGGTCCACCGCCTCGGCGGCATGCGCAAGGCGATCGCCCGCGACCTGCACAAGATGCACGCGTTCCTCCGCTTCCGCCGGATCGAGACCGCGGCGGGCGAACGGTTCGTCGCCTGGTTCGAGCCCGACAACCACATCCTGGAGGCGGCGGCGCCGTTCTTCGTCGACCGCTTCCGATCGATGGACTGGACCATCCTGACGCCGGACGGCTCGGCGCATTGGGACCGCGCGACGCTCGCCTTCGGTCCGCCCGGCGACAAGGCCCAGCTGCCCGAGGGCGACGGCTTCGAGGCCGGATGGCGCGACTACTACGAGAGCACGTTCAATCCGGCCCGCACCAACCTGAAGGCGATGCGGGCGGAGATGCCGAAGAAGTACTGGCACAACATGCCCGAGACCGCCGCCATCCCCGGCCTCGTCCGCGCGGCCGCGTCCCGGACCACCCAGATGATCGAAAGGGCCCCGCAGATGACGATCAAGCGCGATCCGGCCAAGGCCGTGGCGGCGATGTCCGACCAGGCGCCCAAAACCCTCGACGCGCTGAACGCCATCATCAAGCGCTCCGAGCCCCTGGTGCCGGGCGCGACGCAGGCGGTGCTCGGCGAGGGCCGGGTCGGCTCGACCATCGCCTTCGTCGGCGAGCAGCCGGGCGACCAGGAGGACCGGCAGGGCCGCCCCTTCGTCGGGCCGGCGGGCCAGTTGCTGTCGCGGGCGATGGCCGAGGCCGGGATCGACCGCGAAGCGAGCTACCTCACGAACGCGGTCAAGCACTTCAAGTTCGAAGAGCGCGGCAAGCGCCGCATCCACCAGAAGCCGACGGCGGGCGAGGTCAGCCACTACCGCTGGTGGCTCGACCGCGAGCTCGACTTCGTCGCCCCGAAGCTCGTGGTGGCGCTCGGCGCGACCGCGGTGCTGGCGCTCACCGGCAAGTCAATCCCGATCACCCGCGCGCGCGGGCCGTTCCGCTTCGAGCGCCTGGAGGACCGCTTCCAGGGCTTCATCACCGTCCACCCCTCCTACCTGCTGCGCCTGCCCGACGAGGCGAAGGAAGAAGCCTACGCGACGTTCGTCGGCGACCTTCGGCGGGTGGCCGAGCTGGGGCGCGAGCTGGCAGGGTGAACGCCGACGGTCAAGATTTCGTCCGCCTCCGCCGGGTCGGCTTCCCACCGAAGTCGATCACTGTGAACACGACGCAGGATGTTCGCAGGCCGAAGGGACAGACACGTCACCTCGTGCCGACTCCGGACGGCTGAAACGTGTCCGGAACTCGCCGGGGCTGATGCCGATGCGTTTGCGGAAATGGTGCCGTAGCGTGTCGGCCCCGCCCAGGCCGACGAAGACCGCGATCTCGTCGACGCTCAGACGGCCTGCGGCGAGCAGGCGCTTGGCCTCCTCGATCCGTTCGGCCGCGAGCCACTCGCCCGGCGGTGCCCCCGTCGCCTCGGTGAAGCGCCTCATGAACGTGCGCAGGCTCATGCGGCACGCCTCGGCCATGCGGGTCAGCGGCCACGGCGCACCGAGTTCGGCCCTCATTGGTCGATCAGGGGCGCCACCTCGTTCTGCCGGCGCACCGGCACTGGCCGCTCCAGGAACTGCGCCTGACCGCCGGTACGGTGGGCGGGCATCACGAGGCGCCGTGCGACGGAGTTCGCAGCTTCTGGCCCGTAATCCTGACGCACGATCTCGATCAGGAGGTCGAGCCCTGCCGCACTCCCGGCCGAAGTGAAGACCCGCCCGTAGGATCGATACAGGGAGGAGCGGTCAACCGCGACCTTGGGGTGGGCATCGCGCAGCGCCTTGGCGTAGCGCCAGTGCGTCGTCGCCGTCCCGCCGTCGAGAAGCCCGGTCGCTGCGAGCACGAACGCACCCGAGCAGATGGAAACCAACCGCGCTCCGCGCTCATGTGCTTCACGAAGGCGGTGGCAGAGATCCTCGGGGACCGCTTCGTCGCTCTCCTTCCAGCCGGGGACTACGATGATGTCCGCGCAGTCGATCAGCTCGATGCCGTGGTCCGGCGTCAGGGTGAAGCCCCCGTGCGCCCGCAACGGCCCACCCTCCACTGCGCAACTGGCAAATCGATACCAAGCCTCGCCCATCTCCGGCCGGGGCAGGCCGAACACCTCGGCCACGATCCCGAACTCGAAGGTACACAGGCCATCGTAGAGAAGCGCGACGGCGAGGGGTCCGGTAGTGTTTGGCACGATCTTCACGATGCCTGTCGTTTCGGCCAATTGCAAACCGAGCTTTGCGAGCCCGACATGGTGCCGTCCATCAAGAAGGATCACCATGCCCACCGCAGTCACCGCCGTTTCACCTGCCCCGAGCCACCTCGCCCGCGAGCGCTTCGCCGCCGAGTTCGCGTTTGAGACCGACTGTTGGGACGTGCATGACGCCCTGGCGCGCGGGGCGGATTTCGTGCTGCTCGACGTGCGCAGTCCCGCCCTGTTCGCTGCCGGTCACGTTCCCGGCGCGATCAACCTCCCGCACGGCAAAATCGTGCGCTCCAAGCTCGAACGTTGGCCCGAGGGCACGGTGTTCGTGACTTACTGCGCCGGTCCGCACTGTAACGGCGCCGCCAGGGGAGCGTTGCGGCTCGCGGAACTCGGGCGCCCGGTCAAGATCATGGCGGGCGGCATCACCGGCTGGCTCGACGAGGGCTTCGACTTGGCGCGGTCTGAGGCCACGGCGTGAGCGCTCACTTTCGGAAAGCGGCTGCGTCCGACGCGACATCCATCCTCGAAATGGTTCGGGCGCATGCCGCATTCGAGCGCGGGACGGCATCCCTGTCGCTCGACGACCTGAAAGCGATCCTGTCGACGGACAGCCTGCCGACCCACCTGCTCGTAGCGGATATGGGCAACGCGCTGGTCGGTTACGCGGCGGTCACGTTCGATTTTTCGCTCTGGCGAGGGCGCACCTACGGCCATCTCGACTGCTTGTTCGTCGCGGCGAGTGCGCGCGGGCGGGGCATCGGCAGGCAACTTTTCGACGCGGTGGCGAAGCTCGCGCAGGTCGAGGGCGTCGATCGTCTCGAATGGCAGACGCCGGTCTGGAACAGGGAAGCCATCCGTTTCTACCTCCGAACCGGGGCGCTCAGCGCAAAGAAGGAACGGTTCGCGATCCCGCTGCGGTGTTGACGAGTGTACCATCGGGAAGGTGCTCGGAACCAACAGCCGCAAACCCATCCAGCGCTGACGGTCGGCCCGGGAACGGAATACCCGCCTCCCATCCGACCGAGTGATCGGACGGGCACCGCCTCACCCCGCCGGCTCCTCCTTGTGCGGCCTCAGTTCCGGTGCCTGCTCGATCTCGGCCTCAGTCGGGGCCTCCGCGCGGCTGTCGGCGCGGCTGGCGTCGACGTAGAGGCGGGCCTCGCCTTCCGTGAGGCCGAGGCTGCGGAGCGCGTAAAAGGTCATGCCGAAGGCGAGCTCGCGCTCGGCCATCAGCACCAGCCCGACCTTCTCCTCCTCCATCCGGCGGCGCTCGGCGTCGCTGTGGGTGCGGATCAGGGTGTCGATGCGCGGGTTTGCCTCGCGGGCGATCTCGACCAGGCGCCGGGCGTTGTGCGAATCCGGCGTCGCGATCACGAGGAGGCGCGCCTGGGCGATGTCGGCCGCGGCCAGGATGCCCGGCGCGAGCGCGTCGCCGAACACCACTTCGAGGCCCGACGCGCGCAGGTCGAGCACCCGGCGGCGGTCGCGGTCCACCACCACGAAGGGCAGGTCCCAGGCGTCGAGCGCCTTGCCGATCCCGCTGCCGACCCGGCCGTAGCCGACGACGATCGCGTGGCCGCGATGGGCCTTGGCCGGCTCCGAGACCGCGATGGCGTCGGCGCCGCGCCGCTCGAAGCGGCGGGCAAGGGCGGGCCGGTCGGCGAGGTAGCGCTCGACCCGGGCTGCAGCCGCGAAGAACAGCGGGTTCAGGGTGATCGAGAGCAGCGCGCCGCCGAGGATGAGGTCGCGCCCCTCCTCCGGCAGTAGCTTCAGCGAGAGGCCGAGGCCGACGAGGATGAAGGAGAACTCGCCGATCTGCGCCAGGCTCGCGGCGATGGTGAGCGCCGTGCCGACCGGATGCTTGAACGCCAACACGATCGCCACCGCGGCGATCGACTTGCCGAGCAGGATCACCCCGAGCACCGCCAGCACCGAGAGCGGCTCGCGCACGAGGATGCCGGGGTCGAACAGCATGCCGACCGAGACGAAGAACAGCACCGCGAAGGCGTCCTGCAGCGGCAGGGAATCGGCCGCCGCCTGATGGCTGAGGTCGGATTCGGCGAGCACCATGCCGGCGAAGAAGGCGCCCAGCGCGAAGGACACCCCGAACAGCTCCGCCGAGCCGAAGGCGATGCCGAGCGCCAGCGCGAGCACCGCGAGGGTGAACAGCTCGCGCGAGCCGGTGCGCGCCGCCTGGTCGAGGAGCCACGGCACCGCGCGGCGGCCGGCCACCAGCATCAGGGTGGTGAACAGGCCGACCTTGGCCAGCGTCAACCCGAGGGTGAGCCAGATGCTGTCGCCGAGATGGCCGGAGAGCCAATGCGCCAGCGAGTTGCCGGTGGCGTGGTCGCCGCCGGCGGCGCTGCCGCCGAGCGAGGGCGCCAGCGC
>NZ_VRUX01000337.1:0-4730 GCF_008039885.1 Methylobacterium sp. WL103 | reverse complement strand
CGCCCGCGTCGTCGATCCCGCGACGCTGGCGCCGGTGCCGCGCGACGGCGCCACGGTCGGCGAGATCGGCTTGCGCGGCAACACGGTGATGAAGGGCTACCTGAAGAACCCCGAGGCGACGGCGGCGACGCTCGGCGCCGGCTGGTACCTGTCGGGCGACCTCGCGGTGCAGCACCCCGACGGGCAGATCGAGATCAAGGACCGCGCCAAGGACATCATCATCTCCGGCGGGGAGAACATCTCCAGCCTCGAGATCGAGGAGGTTCTGACGCGGCACCCCGCGGTGATGCTCGCGGCCGTGGTGGCGCAGCCCGACGCTACCTGGGGCGAGAGCCCCTGCGCCTTCCTCGAGCTGAAGGCCGGTGCGCCGCAGCCGAGCGAGGCGGACGTCGTCGCGTTCTGCCGGGCCGGGCTCGCCCGCTTCAAGGTGCCGAAGCGGATCGTGTTCGGCCCCCTGCCGAAGACCGCCACCGGCAAGATCCAGAAGTTCGTGCTGCGCGAGCAGGCCCGCGCTCTTTAGGATCTCACAGGCTCTCATGGGTCGGAACCCGCGAGGTCCGGCGGAAAGCCCCTCCTGCCGTCACCTGCCGTATGCGCGCATCTCGCCACGCATCTTGAAGGAGTTGCGGGTCCCCTCTCCCGTTCGGGCAGGGCGATCGCCGATGGCGATCGGCTCTTCGGAAACCCGCGGGCAGCACCTTCGTCATCCCGGGGCCGCGCAGCGGAGCCCGGGATCCGGAAACGCAGGTCGCGCAGGACCTTGCACGGTCGGCGGCTCTGGATTCCGGGCTCGCCTGCGGCGCCCCGGAATGACGGCGTGGTGCCATCTACGATCGCCCTGCCGTGGGGAAGGGGCCGCGCCGTGCTCCGCATGATCGATCCGGGCCGGGCTCGCCGACAGGTGTGAATCCGATGGCGGCAGTCGCGGGGGCCGGACCCTGAAGGCGAGATCATCGCGGGCTGGTGGACGTCGTGCGAAACACGCGGACATGGTCGTTACGCTTCGTTAACCATCCGCTCGCCATCCTGTGCACTTCAAGCCGGGAGCGACCGTGGTGACCAAGACCCTGACCCTCAGCTTCGACGACCCCACCGCCGAGTGCCCGCTGCCGCCGGACGCGCTCGGCCGCATCTCCCGCGCCGACCCGGAGACGGTGTCGGCGATGGTCTGCGAGATCCCCGAGGCGACCCGCGCGCGGCTCGCGGTCTACCTCTACGGCCGCAGCCACACCCACGAGCTCGGCATCCGGATCGCGGCCACCTGCGACGGTGCCGTGCTGCGCCGGGCCGCCGGCCTCGTCGGCAACACCCTCTACGACCTGTCGCGCCGGCCCTACGCGCCCCCGAGCTACGGCAGCCACCGCGCGTCGGGCAGCCGGATCAGCCTCGGCGGACCGCGCCTCGACAGCCGTCGCGCCTGAATCCACGGGACGTGGTAGGCACGGCCCCTCTTCGAGGGATGCCGGCATGTCGTGGATCAGCCTCACCCGGTTGCGGCTTCGCGGCTGGCGCTTCGTGCCCGGGTTCGCGTGGTACGCGGTCCGGTCGAGCCGCCAGGCCGCCAAGGCCGCCGGCTACCTCGACGGCGCGCTGCTCAACGACGCCAAGCTGACCTTCTGGACCGTCACCGCCTGGGCCGACGAGGCGGCGATGCGCGCCTACGTTCTGTCCGGCGACCACCGCGCGGCGATGGGAAAGCTCAGCCGCTGGTGCGACGAGGCCTCCGTCGCCCACTGGAACGGGACCGGCCTGCCGGACTGGGCGGAAGCCGACCGGCGGATGCGCGAGACCGGGCGGCCCTCCAAGGTCCGCCACCCGTCGCCGGTCCACGCCGCGCTCGCCTACGCTCCGCCGCGCACCACGCGCGGCGGCCGCCTCCCGCCCGCAGCCGGCTGAGCCGGACGGGTCAGCCCGGCTTCCGCTCGTCGCCCTTGAGTTCCGCAAAATCGGATTGCGCGAAGGCCAGGCCCCGGAACGGGTCGTCGGCGGTGCCGTCGTGCTCCAGGCGGCGGAGCTGGACCCGGCGGATCTTGCCGGAGATGGTCTTGGGCAGCTCCGCGACGAACTCGATCGCGCGCAGGCGCTTGAACGTCGCGAGCCGGGCGTTGGTGAAGCGGAAGATGTCCAGCGCGGTCTCCCGCGTCGCCTCCGCGCCGCCGACGAGCGACACGTAGGCCTTCGGGATCGTGTAGCGGATCGCGTCCGGTGCCGGCACCACCGCGGCCTCGGCCACCGCCGGATGCTCGATCAGCACGCTCTCCAGCTCGAACGGGCTGATGCGATAGCCGGACGACTTGAACACGTCGTCGGCGCGCCCGACGAAGGTCAGCGTCCCGTCCAGCTCGACGAAGGCGACGTCGCCGGTGCGGTAGAGCGGCCCGTCCGCGCCGGAGAGGGCGCCCGCGCCGTCGTCGTAGCCCTGCATCAGGCCGGCCGGCCGGTCGGCGCCGAGCGCCAGGCAGACCTCGCCCTCGGTGGCCGGCCGGTCGTCGATGTCGAGGATGCGGACCGTGTAGCCCGGCAGCGGCCGGCCCATGGCGCCCGGCTTCACCGTCTGGCCGGGCGTGTTGGCGACCTGCGCCGTGGTCTCGGTCTGGCCGTAGCCGTCGCGGATGGTCAGGCCCCAGGCGTCGCGCACCCGCTCGATCACCTCCGGGTTGAGCGGCTCGCCGGCGGCGCACACCTCGCGCAGCGCCAGGTCGTGCCCGGTCAGGTCCTCCTGGATCATCAGCCGCCACACGGTCGGCGGCGCGCACAGCGTGGTGACGCGGCAGCGGGCGAGCACCGCCAGCAGGGCGGTGGCCGAGAACGGCGCCTGGTTGACCACGAACACGGTGGCGCCCGCGTTCCAGGGGGCGAAGATCGAGGACCAGGCGTGCTTGGCCCAGCCGGGCGAGGAGACGTTGCAGTGGACGTCGCCCGGCTGCAGCCCGAGCCAGTACATGGTCGAGAGGCTGCCGACCGGATACGAGCGGTGGCTGTGCCGGACCAGCTTCGGCTTCGCCGTGGTCCCCGAGGTGAAGTACAGCAGGAACGGGTCGTCGGCCCCGGTCTCCGCGTCGGGCGCGAACGTGTCGGCTTGCGAGAACGCCGCCGCGTAGGCGTGCCAGCCCGGCGCGTCCAGCCCGGTCGTCAAGCGCACGACCGATCCCATGTCGAGGCTCGCGGAGTCGAGGCCCGCGAATTTCGGCACCTGATCGGGCCCGGCCACGATCAGCCGCGGCCGCCCGCGCTCCAGGCGGTCGGCGAGTTCGCCGTCGGTGAGCAGCGTGGTCGCCGGGATCACGATCGCCCCGAGCTTCATCGCCGCCAGCATCGTCTCCCACAGGGCCGGCACGTTGCCGAGCAGCAGCAGCAGGGTGTCGCCGCGCCGCAGGCCCAGCGACCGCAGGTGGTTGGCGACCTGGTTCGAGCGCCGGCTCATCTCGGAGAACGAGATCCGGGTCTCCACCCCCGAGGCCGCGTCGACGATCCACAGGGCCGTCCGGTCGCGGCTTTCCGGGTCGGTCGCGAGGCCGGCGTCGAACCAGTCGAGCGCCCAGTTGAACACCGTCTCGTCCGGCCATCGGAAGCCCGCATAGGCCGCCGCGTAATCGGTGCGGTGGGCCAGCAGAAGGTTGCGGGCTTCGCGAAAGCTCGGCATCGGCGTTCTCCCTGGATTTTTGGTGGCTGTTCCGTTTTCTTGTTTTTGATCGGTGTTTTACGGAAACGAGGAACCGGATGCGCCTCTCCCTCCCCCTCTGCGGGGGAGGGGATGGCGGCCCTACCCGTGCGTGAACTTGGCCGCGCGCTTCTCGACGAAGGCGGCCATGCCCTCCTTCTGGTCCTGCGTGGCGAACATCGCGTGGAACACGCGGCGCTCGAAGCGGACGCCCTCGGTGAGCGTGGTCTCGTAGGCGCGGTTGACCGCCTCCTTGGTCATCATCGCGATCGGCTTCGACATGCCGGCGATGGTCTCGGCGACTCGCATCGCCTCCTCCACCAGTCCGTCGGCGGGGACGACCCGCGAGACCAGGCCGGCCCGCTCGGCCTCGGCCGCATCCATCATCCGGCCAGTCAGGCACATCTCCATCGCCTTGGCCTTGCCGACGAACCGGGTCAGCCGCTGGCTGCCGCCGATGCCGGGCATCACGCCGAGCTTGATCTCCGGCTGGCCGAACTGGGCGGTGTCGGCGGCCAGGATCAGGTCGCACATCATCGCGAGCTCGCAGCCGCCGCCGAGCGCGAAGCCCGCCACCGCCGCGACGATCGGGATCCGCAGGGCGGTGAAGCGCTCCCAGTCGGCGAAGCGATCGCCGGCATACATCTCGGCATAGGTGGCGCTCTGCATCTCCTTGATGTCGGCGCCGGCGGCGAAGGCCTTGGCCGACCCGGTGATCACGATGCAGCCGATCCCTGGGTCGGCGTCGGCGGCGCTCGCCGCCGCGATCAGCTCGCGGGTGAGCGGGGCGTTGATCGCGTTCAGCGCCTTCGGCCGGTTCAGGGTGATCAGGCGGACGCGGCCCCGCGTCTCGGTGAGGATCGTCGAATCCCCGGTCGCATGGTCTTGCCCGGTCGCATGGTCTTGCCCGGTCGCATGGTCCTGCCCGGTCGAATGGTCTTGCATGGTCAGGCCTCCTCGCTCGGTCCGCGCAGCATCCGGATGATCGCCGAGAAGTCCTCGCCGCCATGGCCGGCCTCGCCGAACGTCGCGTAGAGGCGCTCTGCCTCGGCGCCGAGCGGCGTCGCGG
>NZ_VRUX01000336.1:0-4742 GCF_008039885.1 Methylobacterium sp. WL103 | reverse complement strand
GCCGCGGCACGCTCGGCGTGATCGGCCTCGATGCCGACCGGCCCGGGCCGATCCTCTCGCCGGAGAGCCGGCGCCTCGTGGACGCGCTCTCCGACCAGGGCGCGCTCGCCATCGAGCGCGTCCGCCTCGTCGAGGACCTCGACCGGGCCGAGCGCGCGGCCGAGACCGACCGCCTGCGCCAGGCCCTGCTCACCTCGATCTCGCACGACCTGCGCACGCCGCTGGCCGCCGTGCTCGGGGCGGCCACGACGCTGCGCGACCTCGACGACGCCCTCGACGGCACGGAGAAGGCCGACCTGCTGGCGACCGTCATCGCCGAATCCGAGCGCCTCAACCGCTTCATCGCCAACCTCCTCGACATGACCCGCCTGGAGGCCGGCGCGGTGGTGCCCAACGTCGCCCTCCACGACGTCGCGGAGGTCGCCGACACGGCGCTGCGGCGCATGGACAAGATCCTGGCCGCCCACCGCGTGGCGGTGGAGATCGCCAAGGACCTGCCGCCCTTGCGGCTCGACCCGGTGCTGTTCGAGCAGGTGCTGGTCAACCTCCTCGACAACGCCGGCAAGTACGCGCCCGAGGGCTCGACGATCCGCCTGCTCGGGCGACGGGAGGGGATGCGGGTGCTGATCGAGGTCCTCGACGAGGGCGACGGCCTGCCCGAGGCCGACCGGGAGCGGGTGTTCGACACGTTCTACCGCGTCGCCAAGGCCGACAGCGTGCGGGCCGGGACCGGCCTCGGCCTGCCGATCTCGCGCGGCTTCATCGAGGCGATGGGCGGCACCGTGACAGGCGCCAACCGCCGCGACCGCGCGGGCGCGGCCTTCACCATCGCCCTGCCGGTCCCCGCCGAGCCGGCCCGGACCGCGTCGGAGCGGGCCGCATGACCCTGCACGTCCTCGTCGTCGACGACGAGCCGCCGATCCGGCGGCTGCTGCGCACCGGGCTCGGGACGCAGGGCTACGCCGTGCTCGAGGCGCCGGACGGCCGTACCGCCCTCGAGACCTTGCGCCGCAAGGCGTCGGGCCACGAGACCGTGGACCTCGTGATCCTCGACCTCGGGCTGCCCGACATGCGCGGGCACGACCTGCTCGCCGAGATCCGCAAGGCGCATCCGGCCCTGCCGGTGGTGGTGCTGTCGAGCCGCGACGACGAGACCGGGAAGGTCGAGGCGCTCGACCTCGGGGCCGACGACTACGTCACCAAGCCCTTCGGCATGGGCGAATTGCTCGCCCGCATCCGCACGGCGCTCCGCCACCAGCTCGCGACGGAAGGGCAGCGCCCGCTGTTCCGGGTCGGCCCTCTGAGCGTCGACCTCGTGCGCCGCATCGTCCGGGTGGAGGAACGCGAGGTGAAGCTGACGCCGCGCGAATACGACTTCCTGCGCGTGCTGGTGCAGCATGCCGGCAAGGTGCTGACCCACGCCCAGCTGATGGGCGCGGTCTCGGCCTCGTCCGACCCGCAATACCTGCGGGTCTACATGCGCCAGCTCCGGCAGAAGCTGGAGGCCGACCCCGAGCGCCCGCGCCTGCTGCTCACCGAGACCGGCGTCGGCTACCGCTTGCGCGCGCCCGACGACGGCCTGTCGCGCTGACGGGTTCCCGGATGCGGATTTTTTCCTGAACGAACCCGTCCGGCGCGGGTTGTGCAGGCCGTAGAGCCGGCGCGCATCGCGGCGTCGCCGGCATCGCAAGGCCACAGCTCCCCATGGATCAGACCCGAGATACGACCTTGGACACGACGCCCCTGAAGGCCGCCGACTTCGCGGCCCCGACCGTCCTGCTCGCCGGCACGGTGGATTACGACATGTACAAGGACTTCCGGCGCCAGATCGGCCAGGCGCCGTGCGACGGGCTCGTCGTGGTCGAGCTGACCACGCTCGGCGGCGACCCGGAGGTGGCGCGGATGATGGGCGAGGACATCCGCTTCAAGAGCGCGATGAACCCGCAATGCCGCTACGCCTTCCTCGGCAAGGCGGCGATCTACTCCGCCGGCACCACCTTCATGAGCTTCTTCACCCGGAAGAACCGCTATCTCACCCCCGGCACGCGGCTGATGATCCACGAGCGCAAGCTCGCCAAGGAGCTTCAGATCAACGGCCCGCTCACCACCTGCATCGCCACGGTGAAGGCGACGCTCCACGAGATCGAATGCTCGATCGCGATCCAGAACGAGGGCTTCGCCAACCTCGTCGAGGGCTCGCAGGTGACCCTCGACGCGGTGATCGAGCGCGCCCCGTACAACTGGTACATCGAGGCCGAGGAGGCCCGCCGCCTCGGGCTGATCGAGGCCGTGATCTGAGGGTTCAGAACGCCAGCTTCATCCCCGCCACCACGTTGCGCGGGGCGCCGGCGTAGATCGAGCCGGTGACGGCGGCGAGTGCGGCGGCGCCGTTCTGCACGCCGGTCGTCGCGCTGATCGAGTTGGCGAGGTTCTGGGCGGAGGCCGCGTAGACCGTGTCGAACACGTTGCGCACCTCGGCGTAGACCGTGAGGCGCTTGGCGTAGCCGCCCACCAGCTCCGTCGCGTAGTGGACGTTGGCGTTGACGACGGCGTAGCCCGGCGCCTTCAGCTGGTTGGCGTTGTCGAGGTAGAAGTCGTCCTGGAACACGGTCTCGACGAAGGCGCCGAGCCCGGCGAGCGGCCCGGCCGGGACGTCGTAGCCGATCCGGGCCAGCAGCTGGTTGGCCGGCACGCCGGGGATGCGGTTTCCGGCGCGGTCGAGGCGTCGGGTCAGCGTGCCGGCGCTGAGCTGCTCGACGTAGCGGGTGTAGATCTGGTCGTCGAAGGTGTAGGCGGCCACCCCGCGCCAGCCCGGCGCGAAGGCCCAATCGATCCCGACCTCGATGCCGCGATGCTCGGATGCCGGGGCGTTGAAGGTGTAGCTCTGCAGGCCGGCGCCGGGCGATTGCGAGACGAGCTCGTTGCGGAAGAACTCGTAGAAGCCGGTGACGCTGAGGCGCAGGTTTTCGGTCGGCGTCCACTCGGCGCCGAGGTCGAAGCCGAGGTTCTCCTGGGTCTGCAGCCCGGTGTTGTTGCCGGGCAGGCCCGCCGCGGTCACGAACAGGTTGCTCGCCGCCGGCGTGGTGTACCCGGTGGCGACGCGGCCGCGGAACGCCCACTCCGTGCCCGGGCGGTAGACCAGCGCCAGCTCCGGGGCGACGTTGAGGAAGGTGCGGTTCACGTCCGCGATCGTCGTGGTCGCGCCCGTCGCATTGTAGGCGTAGGCGAGATTGCGCCCGGTGATCGCCGTGCCCTCGGCGCTGATGCCGACGACCCCCGTCCACCGGTCGGACAGCGCGACCTCGGTGCGGGCGCGGCCGCCGAGGTTCGACTGCACCGCCTCCTGCTCGCCGATCAGCGCGCCCAGCCGCGGGCCGCCATAGGGCGCGCGGTTGTAGGTCGAGATGTGGTTGTCGATCGTGTTGTAGGCCAGCGCCACGTAGCCGACCGCCGGGAGGCCGAACAGGTCGTAGCGCCGGGTCACGTCGGTGAGGAAGTTCCAGGACGGGTACGAGCCCCGCGAGGACGTCGCGTAGAACGGCTGGTTGAAGTTGCGCTCGTCGAAGCCGAGTTGCGTGCGCCACGTCGTCTGCGCGTCGATGTCGTGCTCGTAGCGCGCCGCCACGATCGTGCGCCGGTCCTTGCGCCCGAACCCGGCCTCGTCGGCGGTCACGCCCACCGTCCGGCCGAAGGCGCCGTTCACCATGAGGTTCGTCAAGGTGCAGCCGGCGGCGGCGGTCGCGGCCGCCGCGCAGCCGCGCTGGTACGGGTTGGTCCGGAAGTCGTTGAGCGAGGACCGGGCGGCGAGGTCCGCCTGCAGGTCGTTGTTGATCACCTTCAGGGTGAAGCGGTTGTCCGGCGTCGGGGTGTAGCTCGCGAGCAGGTCGATGGTCTGCGTGTCGTAGGACGCATGGTCCTGGTAGCCGTTGGCGCGCACGTCGCTGGCGAACAGGCTGATCTCGAACGGGCCGCTGGCGCCGCCGACCGTAAAATAGTTGCTGAGGTAGCCGAAGCTGCCGGCATCGGTGCCGACCTCGTACCCGTCGATCTCGCGGCCGGTGCGGGTGCGGAAGGCGATCGCGCCGCCGGTCGCGTAGTTGCCGAACAGTGCCGATTGCGGCCCGCGGAACACGTCGATGCGGGAATAGGCCCGCGGGTCGGCGATGTCGAAGCGCGAGGCGCCGTCGGGTTGGGTCAGGACGAACCCGTCCTCCAGCACGACCGTGTTCTTGATCACGCCGGTGGAGCGGGCGTTGTTGCCGCGGATCGAGATGATCACGTCGCGCCCGCCGTTGCCCTGGCGCACGGTGACCCCGGGGCTGTTGGCGAGCACCGCGCCGATGCTCGTCGCCGGCCGGTTCTCGATGGTGTCCCGCCGCCCGATCTCGGTCACGACCTGCCCGACCGGATGCTCGATGACGCTGGGCGCCGAGCCCTGCGGCGCGGCGACGCCGAAGGGGACGGCCGCCGCCGGGCCGTCGCGCTCGCCCACGACGGAAAGTTCGGACAGCGTCACGCTCTCTTCGGTGGGCGCGGCGGCGAGGGGAACGGGACAGGCGGACAGGAGCAGGATTCCGGCGCGCAGCCGGAGTTTTGACGGAAGGGACATCGGCTGGGCTCGTCTGATCGGGAGGCAGGCGGGAGCGGCCCGCCGGAAGAGGTCCAAGGTTCGATCAGAGCGGGGTCGGCGGTGCCCTCGGCCGGCCGGCGAGCGGCGGGCGATGTGCGGTCCGGGCCGGCGG
>NZ_VRUX01000335.1:0-4746 GCF_008039885.1 Methylobacterium sp. WL103 | reverse complement strand
CACCGAGGCCGTGCGGCGCCTGTCGGCGCAGACCGGCCGCGCCGACACGGCGACGCTGCGCGAAGCCAAGGCGACCCTGGCGCGCCTGCGCGCCCTCCAGGCCGAGGCGAGCGACACCGAAGCCGCGCTGTCCGAGCTCGACGGCGCCGACATCACGGAGCGCCTCGCGCGCGAGGGGTTCGGCCCCCGCACCCACCCCACCGGCGGCGACGTGCTGGAACGCCTGCGCCGCAAGGCCGGCCTCGCCCCGGCCGCCTGACTCATCGAACGCCCCAAGCCCATCCCCCTCCCCCAGCCCATCCTCAGGAGAGTGTCATGAACAACGAGACCACGCAGCATTCCGGCGCCTGGGTCACCTTCACCTATGCCGCGTTCCTCGGCTCGGCCGCGATGGTGGCCTGCGGAATCCTGTTCCTGCCGGTGGACATCTGGATCAAGGGCTACCTCGCCATGGGCGTGGTCATGCTGGTCCAGTCCTGCATCACCGCGACGAAGACGGTGCGCGACGTGCACGAGGGCCGCCGCATGGTGAACCGCATCGAGGACGCCAAGACCGAGCGCCTGCTGATGTCGGTCGGCAAGGACTGACGGGACACGGACCGACGCTTTGCTCGACCCGCGCGGCCCACGGCCGGGCCGCACGGGTCGCAGATCCCTTCGCGCCCCACTCTTTCGCCAGCCGAGACGATCCGATGTCCGACCTCCAAACGAGCACGCCCGCGCCGCGCCGGCGCATCCCGATGCCGGTGAAGGTCGCCTACACCGCCTTCGTGGCCATCCTCGTGCCGACCTACCTGTGGTTCTACGGGCCGACGAACTTCCTGTATTTCTGCGACCAGTCGCTGCTGATCGCCTTGGCCGGGATCTGGTTGGAGAGCGCACTGCTGGTGGCGATGTGCGCGGTCGGCCTCGTCGCGCCGCAGCTGCTGTGGGTGCTCGACTTCGCCGGCACCGCCGTCGGCCGGCCGATCACCGGGATGACCGCCTACATGTTCGATGGCAGCACATCCCTATTCCTGCGCGGCCTGTCGGGCTTCCATGGCTGGCTGCCGTTCCTGCTGATCTACCTGGTCGGCCGGCTGGGCTACGACCGCCGCGCCCTGCCGACCTGGACCTCGCTCGCGGTCGTCACCCTGCTGGTGTGCTTCTTCCTGATGCCGCCGCCGAACCCCGATGCCGGCCTGACGCCGGTCAACATCAACTACGTCTGGGGCATGAGCGACCGCGCGGCGCAGACCTGGATGCCGGCCTGGGCGTGGCTCGCGGGCCTCGTGGTCGGCCTGCCGACCCTGCTGTTCCTCCCGACGCACCTCGCCCTGCGCCGCTGGACGCCGGCGGTCGCCTGAGCGACGCTGCCGAAACCCAACATCTCCACGATGTCCCCGACCCGGCCCCTCAGGATGAGGGCGAGGGGGCGGATGAACCATCGGCCGCGCCCGGCAGCAGCGTGATCACCGTCTCCGTCGCGGCGTCGATGGCGGAGCGGGAATAGAGCAGCGGGCGGTAGCCCCGCCGGGACCAGGGTTCGGCGTGGTCGGCGGCGTGCGGGCTGTCCGGGTGGCCCGACTGGCCGGGGGCGTTGACGAACAGGCCGGCATCCCAATCGCCGACGTCGAGCACCATCCGGAACGAGGCGCCGTGCGTCATCCGGAAGGCCTCGGGATCGTATTCGGCGTGCATCACGCAGGCCCCCGAACCGCCCATCGGCAAAGGCGGGATGTCGGGTCTCACAAAACCCGTCGCGGCGAGCGGGTGCGTGAATAGGGCGTGGTGCAGGCAGCCCCAGGCCCAGGTCGCCGGATCGGAGCCGAGGCGGGCGGCGCAATCCCGCCACGCCGCCGCCAGCGTCCGCTCCACCAGGGCGTCACGCTCGGCCCGGTCGAGGGGCGGGCGCGGGTCTTCCAGGCGGTCGAGCAGGGCTTGCGCGTCACCCGGCGGCAGCAGGCGGCGGGTGTCCGGGTCGGGGACGAGGGCCTGGAGCAGGGCCGGGCGCAGGTGGTGCACCCAGAACACCTCGACCAGGGCGGCGGCGCCCGAGGCCGCGTGCAGGTGCCCGTCGAAGGTCTCGAGCAGGGCGGCACCGAGGCGGGCCTCCGCCTCCGCTGGGGCGGCGAGCGTCGCGGCGAGGTGCGCGAGCCGCAGAGCCGGCTCGGAGACGTCGTCGCCCTGGAGCGCCTGCGAGTCGGCGAGCCCGTGCTCGGGCTGGTGCGCCAGCACCGTGCGGATGCGGCGCGCCCGCCACGGCTCGTGCCACTCGAACCCGAGTTTGCGCGCCTCCGCCGGGTAATCCTCGGGCAGGTTCATCTCGTTGGCCGAGTAGACGAAGCCGGCCTCGGGATCGATCCGGCTCGGCAGGGCGGCGGCCTCGTGGAACCCAGCCCAGGCGTAGCGCCCGTCGCCCGGTACCGGCAGCAGGCCGTCCCAGTTCGGGCGGATCGGCGCCTTGCCGGCGGTGAACCACGCGATCCGTCCGTTCACGTCGGCGTAGACCTGGTTGACGGTGGGCGCCGACCAATGCCGCAGGGCCGCGCCGAAGGCCTCGGGCGTCGCCGCGTCGAGATAGCCGAGGCTGGCGAGGTAGGCGGCGGTCCCGGGCTCGGACCAGACCGTGCGGACGGCGAAGGCGGTCTGTGTCGCGGCGTCCTCGCAGATCACCGGGCCGTGGTGGGTGAAGCCGAGGGTGACCTCCTCGTCGGCGCCGCCCCGCACGGAGATGCGCTCGCGCAGGCGGGTGATCGGCGCGAAGCCGCCCTCGAACCGGAACCGGTCCGGGTCGTCGGGGTCGAGGGCGAGGACGAACAGGTCCTCCTGGTCGAAGGGCGCGATGGTCAGCCCGAAGGCGGCGGTCCCGTTGTGGCCGATGCTGATGCCGGGCAGCGCCGGCTCGCCGGCCCCGATCACGTCGAGGCCGGGCGCGGTGAGGTGGACGACGTAGCGCAGCGACGGCAGCGCGTAGGCGCGGTGCGGGTCGCTCGCCAGGATCGGCCGCCCGGTGGCGGTGCGGGACGGCGCCACCGCCCAGTTGTTCGAGCCATCCCCCGGCGGCTCGGGCGCGTCCGCGGCCCGCTGGCGGCCGACCTTCCCGTGCGCGTCGACGTGAGTCCAAGCCCAGGCCGCGTCGCGGGTGGCGGCCAGCCGTGCCGGGTCGAACCCCACCGGCGCGGTGGCGAGGCGGAGCACGTCGAGGAGGTCGTCCGGCCACCGCGCCGGGTCGAGGTCGCCGAGCGGCATCGTCGCATGCGGTGGGCTGAGACCCTTGCGCAGCGCGTCGGTCTCGGCGTCGGCCCTGGCTAGCACCCGGGCGCGGGCGACCTCGGAGGGCACGTTGCGCACCAGCGCATGGCTACGGATGCGGACCACGTCCTCGGGCGCCCACCGGTTCGGGCGCGTCTCCATGGCGGAAAATTCCGGCGGCAGCAGGTCGGGCCGCGCCTCCGTCAGGGCGACGTAGGCGTTCAGGCCGGCGACGAAGGCCTCGACGATGGTCCTCATGCGCGGATGCCCGTAGGCCGCCCACTCGGCCGCCATGTCGCCGCGATACAGGAACAGCCGCGCCGCACGGTCCTGCGCGAGGTAGCCGGGCCCGAAGTCGGCGGCGAGCAGCCCGAGCCCACGCTTGCGCCACAGGTCGAGCTGCCACAGCCGGTCGCGGGCCGCGTTGAACCCCTGGACGCGAAAGGCGTCGTCGGCGCTCGCGGCGCGGATATGCGGCACGCCGTGCCGGTCTATCCGGATCTCGGCGGGCGCGGACAGGCCCGGGAGGGGGAAGGTGGTCACGCGCGTTTCCCTTGCGCCACCCCGTTCAGAGATGGCGTCGCAAGCAACGCGGAGCGCCGCCATCTGCGCGCATCCCCTCGCCCCGCCTGCGGGGAGAGGGCCGCGACGACCTCGTCGTCGGCGCGGCGAGGCGACAGCCGAAGGTGAGGGGGCTTCGACGGAAGAGACTTCCTCGGCACCTCCCCCTCACCGCCGCTTCGGCTTCGCCTCCGCTTCCCGGCTGCACAAGGTGCAATTGGGCCTCTCCCCGCGTGCGGGGAGAGGGGACGGGCGCATCTCTCGGGCATGGGAAATCTGGCAGTGGCTGGAGAGACGTGTGCGACACCGGTCTGCAAAACCCTCACAAAGCCACCTCGATCAGGAACGGCCCGCGGCGGCCCAACGACACCCGGAACACGTCTACGAAGTCGGCTAAGTTCTCGACCCGGCGGGCCTCCACGCCGAACCCTTTGGCGAGGCTGACCCAGTCGATCGCCGGGTCGTCGAGGGTCAGCATGCCGATCGCCTTCGGGCCGGGGTTGGTGGCGCCGACGTTGGTGAGCTCGTGGCGCAGGATCGCGTAGGAGCGGTTCGACCAGATCAGCGTCACCACGTCGAGGCGTTCGCGCGCCTGGGTCCAGAGCGCCTGGGCGGTGTAGAGCGCGCTGCCATCGGCCTGCAGGGAGATCACCTTGCGATCGCGGCAGGCGACCGCGGCCCCCGTCGCCATCGGGATGCCCAGCCCGATCGCGCCGCCGCCGAGTTGGAGCCAGCTATGGGGCGCAGCCGCGTGCGTCTGCCCGAAGAAGTTGCGCCCGGTGGTGATCGATTCGTCGCAGACGATCGCACCCTCGGGGATCAGCGCGCCGAGCACCTGGCTGATTGCGGCGTCGGCGAGCACGCCACCTATCACCGCATCCACGACGCGCCGCTCACCTCCGACATCGAGGGCTTCGCCCGGCCGGTCTCGGCCTGGCTGCGCATGGGCAC
>NZ_VRUX01000334.1:0-4758 GCF_008039885.1 Methylobacterium sp. WL103 | reverse complement strand
GCCCGCGCCCCGCGCCGCCTGCTGCCGCGGCCCTGACGGGCTTCCGTTCGCGATTGCAACGCGATCGGGAACGGTTCTACGAAGCGCTGCGACCATCCCTGCTGCCACGAGGCGACGCGTGCCCGGATACCTGCCCTTTGCCGGCGCCCTCGATCTGCCGGCCTACGTCTGCGACAATTGCGGCTTCTGGCAGCGCCACTTCACGACGCCGCCCGCCTGCCCGATGTGCCTCGATGCCCGCCACGTGGTGCCGCAGGACGGCTGGCAGTTCTGGACCAAGGGGCAAGCCCAGGAGCGCTTCCCCTGCCATTGGCAGGAGCTCGAGCCGGGCGTCTGGCGGTTCTGGAACGAGCCGGTCTCGGGGATCGGCCCGTCGAGCTACCTGATCTGCACGGATGCCGGGAACATGGGCTTCGAGGGTTGCCCGGTGTTCAGCGAGGCGGCGCTCGACCACATCGCGAGCCTCGGGGGCATGCAGGTGCTCTCGTCCTCGCACCCGCACGCCTACGGGGCGCTGGTGCAGCTGCAGGATCGGTTCGACCCGGAGCTGTGCCTGCCGGCCGCCGACTTCACCTGGAGCGCGGCGCTGCAGGTGTCGTGGCCCTACGACGACTTCCTCGAGCCGCTGCCGGGCCTCGAGCTGCACCGCACCGCCGGCCATTTCGACGGCCACGCGGTGCTGTTCGACCGAGGCCGCAAGATCTGCTTCTGCGGCGACGCGCTGAAGTTCGAACTCGACCCCGCGGATTTCCGCCGCGCCGTGACGATCTCGGCGCACAAGGCCTTCGTGCGCGGCGTGCCCCTCACGACGAACGAGCTGCGCCACTACCGCGACGTGTTCGCCCGCCTCGACTTCACCCAGACCTGGACCCCGTTCGAGCCCGCCGCCAATTGCGGCCGGGCCGAGGTGCTCGCGCTGATCGACGGGATGCTGGCGACCCGGCCGCACGCGGCACCGGTGCCGTTGGATGGGCTGAGGCGGTAGGACGCCTCACAGGCTTCAGCCGCGGATCAGGGTGGCGCGCCCAACCCGACGCGGCCCCCTCTACCCCCCGGGAGAGGGGACCCGCGCTTCGATCACCACACGTCGCGCGAGGCGAACCCCTGATTGGACGACGCGGGTCCGTCGCGCCGTCAGCGCTTGGTGTTCCCGGCCGTCTGCCCGAACATCACCTTCTTGGCGTCCTCGCTCATGGTCTTGCCGTGGTCCGGGTTGACCTCCGGGGCTCGGGCGTAGGCCGCCTTCGTGCCCGGGCGCTCACTGATCGCATGGAACCAGCGCTTGAGGTTCGGGTGCTCGTCGAGGTTTTGGCCCTGCTTCTCCCACGGGACGATCCAGGGATAGGCCGCCATGTCGGCGATGCCGTAATCGCCCGCGACGTAGTCCCGGTCGGCCAGGCGCCGGTCGAGGACGCCGTAGAGCCGGTTGGTCTCGTTGACGTAGCGGTTGACCGCGTAGGGGATCTTCTCGGGGGCGTATTGCGAGAAGTGGTGGTTCTGGCCGAGCATCGGCCCGAGGCCGCCCATCTGCCAGAACAGCCATTGCAGCGCCTCCTGCCGCCCGCGCAGGTCCGTGGCGAGGAACCGGCCGGTCTTCTCGGCGAGGTAGAGCAGGATCGCGCCCGACTCGAACAGCGTGATCGGCGCACCGCCGCCGGCCGGCTCGTGGTCGACGATCGCCGGCATGCGGTTGTTCGGCGCGATCTTGAGGAAGCCGGGATCGAACTGCTCGCCCTTGCCGATGTTGACCGGCTTGATCGTATAGGGAAGCCCCGCCTCCTCGAGGAACATCGTCACCTTGTGACCGTTCGGGGTCGGCCAGTAGTAGAGATCGATCATCGAAACTTCCTCACGTGACGTGGACCGTCGCGCCCTCGATGCCGCAGGTGGGTCGGATGCGCCGCGGATCAAGCGGCGTTCGGAACCGGGCGGGTCCGAAGGTACGACCGCGCAGGTCAGGCCGGCTTGGATCACGTCGGCCATCGCCTCATCGCGAATCGTGTGCCGGGCGTTACTGCCGACTCGATCAAATGCGATCCACTCCGCGGCCGATTCCTTCACGGGCGGCATGGTTTGAGTCGCTGCATCGGGGAGGCGATCCATGATCAGCGCGACATCGATCAGCAGTGCCGGCCTCGTCGCCGCGTCGCAGAGGTTCGCGTCGAGCGCCACGCAGGTGGCCGAGATCGGGACGAGCCTGCCGAGCGCCACCCAGGTGGACCTGTCGAGCACGGCCGTCAGGATGATCGAGGACAAGGCTTCCTTCGCGGCCAACGCCGCGGTCGTGCGCGCCTCCGACGCCATGGAGCGGAAGCTCCTCGACATCCGCGTCTAGGGCCGCCGCGTCCAAGGCCACCGCGTCTTCTCCCGCGACACCGATCGAACCTTGCCGGCATCGCGCCGACCCCGTAAGACCGATGCATGTCGGGGTGTAGCGCAGTCTGGTAGCGCACCTGGTTTGGGACCAGGGGGTCGTAGGTTCGAATCCTATCGCCCCGACCATCGATTTCCGGAGCGGTGTCTGAAGGCCATGTCGAGCGCCCGCATCTTCCAGCCGTCCAAGGACGCGTCGCAGTCCGGCACCGCGCGCACCAAGGTCTGGCACCTCGAGTTCGACCAGACCGCACCGCGCGAGACCGACCCGCTGATGGGCTGGACCGGGTCGGGCGACATGCTGCAGCAGGTCCACCTGAAGTTCGAGACGCTGGAGGACGCAGTCGCCTACGCCAAGAAGGCCGGCATCGCCTACCGCGTCGAGGAGCCGAAGAAGGCGCCCCCGCGCAAGGGGCTGTCCTACTCCGACAACTTCAAGTTCAACCGCACGGCCCCCTGGACGCACTGACGGGACGCGACGCGGCGGACCCCGTCACGCTTGGTCCTTGCGCGCCTTCCAGGCCGCGTAGGGTGCCGTGGCCTCCGGTACGTCGAGGTGCTTCAGCCGCATCGGCTGCTCGTCGAGCGGGCGGCACAGCTCGGCGTAGATCTCGGCACCGAGCAGCCCGAATTCGCCGGCCGTCGCGGCGGCGTTGGCGAAGTAGCCCTCGCGTATCCCCGAGAGCCGCATCGCGGCGTGGCACATCGGGCAGGGCTGGCCGCTGGCGTACATCACGCTCCCCGACAGGTCGCGGCTGTTGAGGCGCCGGCTGGCCTCGCGCAGGGCCACCATCTCGGCGTGGCCGGTCGGGTCGTTGGTGGTGTGCACGTTGTTGGCGACTCGGGCCAGGACCTCGTCGCCGCGCACGAGCACGGCGCCGTAGGGCGTGCCCCCGTCGCAGACGTTGTCGGCGGCAAGCTGCACCGCCTCGCTCAGGTATCGTGCGTGGTCGCTCATGGTAGATCGCTCTCCCGAATGCGGACGGGAACGCGGGGCCGGCGAGAACGGTTCGATTTCGCCGTTCAGAACGCGTAGCGCACGGTGCAGTACGGCATCGTCTCGTCGAGCACCGCCTTGAAGCGGGCGAGCCAGCGGCCCTTCCATCCGGCGCGGTAGCGCACGTTGGCGCCGCCGCCCTCCGAGACCTTCGCCTCCTGGATGTCGGGCCGCCACAGCAGGTCTTCGGCGCGCGGGTGCCAGCCGAGGTTGACCGCGTGCAGGCCGGCATTGTGCGTCAGCAGGATGATCTCGCACTTGAGCTGGGCCTTGGCGGCGTCCGAGAGCGTGCCGTCGATCTCCTGGAACAGCGCCCGCCAATCCGCCTCCCAGCCCTCGTAGAGGATGACCGGCGAGAAGTTGACGTGCACCTCGTAGCCGGCGGCCACGAAGTCGTCGATCGCCGCGATCCGCTCCGCGACCGGGCTGGTGCGCACGTCGACGACCTTGGCGATCCGCGCCGGCATCAGCGAGAAGCGGATGCGGGTGCGCCCCTGCGGGTCGTAGGCGAGCAGGTCGCGGTTCACGGCCTTGGTCGCGAACGAACCCTTGGCGTTCGGGAGCGTGCGGAACAGGGCGACGAGGTCGCGGACGTTGTCGCAGATCGCGGCGTCGACCGAGAGGTCGCCGTTCTCGCCGATGTCGTAGACCCAGGCGGCCGGATCGATGGTGTCGGGCTCGGGCAGCGCCCCTTGCCGCGTGGCGTGCCGCGCGATCGCCGCGCAGGCGGCCTCGACGTTCACGAACAGCGAGATCGGGTTCGAGAAGCCCTTGCGCCGCGGCACGTAGCAATAGGCGCAGGCCATGGCGCAGCCGTTCGAGGTCGAGGGCGCGATGAAGTGGGCGCTGCGCCCGTTGGGGCGCATCGTCAGCCCCTTCTTCACGCCGAGCACCAGGGTCGAGCGCTTGATCCGGACCCAGTCCTCCACCGAGCCTTCGTTGCCGTGGAGCGCCGGGATGTTCCAGTGCGACGGCACCGCGATGCGCGTCGCGTCGGGATAGCGCGCAAGGATCTCGCGCCCGCGCGGAAACGTCTCCACCGCCGGCTCGTGGTAGATCGTGGTGACGTCGAGGAGGTCGCCGATCGTGGCCATACGCTGTCCGGCGGACCGGAACGCGGCCGCCTTCGACATATGGGGCGGGCGGGCTCGAACGACCTGTGCGGAACGCCCGAAAGCGGTGCGTTCCGCCCTGTGGCCCAACGGCGCGGCGGGGTTTTGCGGGCGACGCTAGATCCGCGAGAGCAGCTCGGCCTTCTTGTCGGCGAACTCGGCCTCGGTGAGGACGCCGCGGCCGTGAAGCTCGGCGAGCCGCTCGATCTTCGTGAACACGTCGCCGTCTGGCGCCGGCTCCGGCGCGGCCGCAGGCTGCGGTTTGGGGGCGGGGGG
>NZ_VRUX01000333.1:0-4807 GCF_008039885.1 Methylobacterium sp. WL103 | reverse complement strand
GGTATCGGGG
This sequence comes from Methylobacterium sp. WL103, assembly GCF_008039885.1. NCBI lineage: Bacteria > Pseudomonadati > Pseudomonadota > Alphaproteobacteria > Hyphomicrobiales > Methylobacteriaceae > Methylobacterium > Methylobacterium sp. WL103. Next base: position 4,797 of record NZ_VRUX01000333.1, on the reverse strand, counting down.
TGGGCGGCCTTGATCGCCGCGGCCAGGAAGCCGTCGAGCAGGGTCCGCAGGGCGCGCGTGGCGGGGTCGATCTCAGGCGTCATCGGTCGGGTTCTCGCGCGTCGTTTCCTCGTTCGTGCGGTCCTCGCCTTCTCGACCCGCGGGGGCGGGCAGGGGCGACGGGCTTTTTGGGCGACGGGCCTGTTTCTTGCCTCGCCCGTTTCTTGCCGTGAACGCACGATCCTTGATACGTGCTCTGCCCGAGGCTCGCCGCGACGGCAAGGCCTCGCAGCCTCCGCGAACCGAACCGGACCCGTGCCCCTGTCCCACAGCCTTGAGACACACCCGCCCCATCCCGTCGAGACGATCCCCGGCGACCCCGCCTGCGGCCTGGTCCTAGTCTGCGACCACGCCTCGAACCACGTGCCCGACGACATCGCGCTCGGGGTGCCGGAGGGCGAATTCCGCCGCCACATCGCCTACGACATCGGCGCGGCGGGCGTGACGCGGCGGCTCGCAGCGCTGCTCGGCGCCCCGGCGATCCTCACGAACTTTTCGCGATTGATCATCGACCCGAATCGGGGGCGCGCCGACCCGACGCTGGTGATGCGCCTGTCGGACGGGGCGGTGGTGCCGGGCAACGCCCGGATCGACGAGGCCGGCAAGCAGGCGCGGATCGCCCGCTTCTACGATCCGTTCGACCGGGCGATCGACGCCGCGGTGGCGGCGGCGGAGGAGGCCGCCGGGCCGCCGACGATCCTGACGATGCACAGCTTCACCCCGTTCTGGCGCGGCGTCGCCCGGCCCTGGGAGGTCGGCATCCTCTACGACCGGGACGAGCGCCTGAGCGCCCCGCTGATCGCGGGCCTGCGCGCAGACCCGGCCGGCCTGACGGTGGGCGACAACGAGCCCTACGGCGGCGGCCTGCCGGGCGACACCATCGACCGCCACGCCACCGCGCGGGGGCTGGCCAACGCGCTGGTCGAGATCCGCCAGGACCTCATCGCCGAGGAAGCCGGGCAGGAGGCGTGGGCCCGGCGCTTCGCCCGGCTTCTGCGGCCCTTGATGACGCCGCGCGCTTGACTCGCGCGCCGCCCGCCCCGACCTCGGGCGGAGTTGCGAGAGACAGCGCGCGAGAGACCGATGACCGAGATCGATCCGAAGACCCAGACCGAGTTGGAGGCGGCGGTCTACCGGCGCCTGGTGGCGCATCTCCAGGCGCGCACCGACGTCCAGAACATCGACATGATGAACCTCGCCGGCTTCTGCAGGAACTGCCTGTCGAACTGGATGAAGGACGCCGCCGACGCCGAAGGGCTCGGCCTGACCAAGGACGAGGCCCGCGAGCGCGTCTACGGCATGCCGTTCCCCGAGTGGAAGGCGAAGTACCAGACCGAGGCCAGCCCCGAGCAGCAGGCCGCCTTCGCCAAGGCTGCGGCGGAGCCGCACTGACCGTGCCGCGACGGGGCGGCGCGGGCGGTCCCGGCTAAGCTCCCGGTAAGTTTACTCCCCTACGAACCGGGCAGGACAGGAGAGAACCATGAACGCGCATGCCATGCCGACCCCCGGCGACGTGTCATCATCCGAGGGCGTGGCCGCCGACGAGCTGCGGGCGTTCATCGAGCGCATCGAGCGCCTCGAAGAGGAGAAGAGCGGCATCGCCGGCGACATCAAGGAAGTGATGGCCGAGCTGAAGGGCCGCGGCTTCGACGTGAAGGCGGTCCGCACCATCCTGCGCATGCGCAAGAAGGACCACAGCGAGCGCCAGGAGGAGGAAGCGATCCTCGAGCTCTACATGCAGGCGCTCGGCATGGTCTGAGGGCCGATCCGACATCGATCGAGCCTGACCGGCGGTCACCGACGTTCCCCTCGGTCCCACCCACCCCCTCATCCTGAGGTGCCGCCTCAGCGGCCTCGAAGGAGCCCTCCAGCGGTCGCGCGATCTTGGAGGGCTCCTTCGAGGCTTCCGCTTCGCGAAAGCGCCTCAGGATGAGGTGTGGGGGTGGGATTCGAGGGCTTGCGACGCGGCGCTCAGCCGACCTGGGCCAGGGCCTGCTCGATGTCCGCGACCAGGTCCTCGACGTTTTCCAGGCCGATCGACAGGCGGACGGTGTCGGGGCCGACGCAGGCCGCCTCCTTCTCGTCCTTCGGCAGCTGGCGGTGGGTCGTCGTGGCGGGATGGATCGCCAGCGACTTGATCTCGCCGATGTTCACCAGGTGCGAGATCAGCTCCAGGCTGGTGATGAACTTGAGCGCCGCCGGCTCGCCGCCCTTCAGGGCGAAGGTGAAGATCGCACCCGGCCCCTGCGGCACGTAGCGCCGCGCCAGCGCCTCGCCGGGTTGCCCGGGCAGGCCGGGATAGCTCACCCAGGCCACCGCCGGATGATCCTTGAGGTAGGCGGCGACCGTGCGCGCGTTGGCGCAGTGGCGCGCCATCCTGAGCGGCAGGGTCTCGATGCCGGTGAGCGTCAGGAAGGCGTTCATCGGCGAGAGCCCGGGGCCGAGGTCGCGCAGGCCGAACAGGCGGCAGGCGACGGCGAAGGGGTTGTCGGGGAAGCGCTCGGTGATGACGAGGCCGTCGTAGTCGGGCCATTCCCCGGTGATCAGGTTGTAGTGGTCGGTCTTCGCCCAGTCGAACCGGCCGGCGTCGCAGATCACTCCGCCGATGGTCTGGCCGGAGCCGCCGAGGAACTTCGAGGTCGAGTGCACGACGATGTCGGCGCCGTGCTCGATCGGCCGGATCAGGGCCGGCGAGGCCAGCGTGTTGTCGACGACGAGCGGCAGCCCGTGGCGCCGGGCCACCGCCGCGATGCCTTCGACGTCCATCACCGTGGCGCACGGGTTGACGATCGATTCGCAGATGATCGCCCGTGTCTCCGGGGTGATCGCCGCCTCGAAGTCGGCCGGCGTCAGGCCCTTGGCGAAGAGCGGCTTGAGGTCGTAGCGCCCGTCGAGCCGGCGCATCAGCCCGAGCGAGCCGCCGAACAGCCGCGGCGAGGCGACGTAGGCGTCGCCGCTCTTCATCAGGGTCAGCATCACGAGGAGCAGCGCCGACTGCCCCGAGGACACGGCGACGGCGGCCTTGGCGCCTTCGAGCGCGGCCACGCGCCGCTCCAGGGCGGCGACGGTGGGGTTCGAGCCGCGCGAGTACGAGAACCCGGTGCGGCGCATGTTGAAGATGTCGGCGGCCTGCTCGGTGGAATCGAACACGAAGCCGTTGGTGAAGTAGATCGGCTGCGCCCGCGCGCCGGTGGCCGGGTCGGGGCTCGCGCCGGCATGGATCGCCTGCGTGGCGAAGCGGGGGGTCTTCGGCGTGTCTGTCATCGGGCTCGGTCCTCGGACCCTCGCCCTATCACGGCCGACCGGGGGCAGGGCAACCGCGCTGCGACCGGCGGAAGGCGATCGTTCGAAGCCGCGTCCGGCGGCTTCAGGGCGCGAAGTGCGCCCCGCGGAGCGAAAGCCTCGAGCCCGCGGAGGCGGGCGCCGGCGATTAAGGCCGAAGACGAACAGGGCAGGCGCTTTCGAGCGCTGGCCCTGGGCTCGGTGGAAGACCCTAGGCGGCGCGGTGGATGAAGGAGCGCAGGGTTCGGACCAGGGTGTTGGGCTCGTAGGGTTTCGGGATGAAGCGGGCGCCGTCGGGCATGTCGTAGGGGCCGGGCGTCCCCATGCCGGACACGACGAGGACCGGGATCGTCGGCCAGCGGTCGGCCACGAGGCGGGCGAGGGCGAAGCCGTCCATCGAGCCCTGCGGCATGTCGACATCGGTCATCAGGACCTGCACGTCGTGCCGGTTCTCCAGGACCTTGAGGGCCTTGTCCGCGTGGCTCGCTTCGAGAACCGTGAAACCCGCGTCGGCGAGGGTGTCGGCGGCTTCCATCAGAAGAAGGCCGTCGTCTTCTACCAGGAGAACGACGGGTTGATCTGTCGGGCTGTCGGTCATCAGGCCTGCGGAGACTGTCTTTGAAAACCAGCCCCGGGGCCTATTCCCCGGTGTCCGCCCCGTCAAGGCGCGGCCTCATGCGGCCCGCGGCCCCCACAGGATCAGCCCCGCGCCGGCGAGGCACATCCCCGCGCCGACGCAATCCCACCGGTCCGGGACGCGGCCCTCCACCAGCCAGAGCCAGGCGAGGGAGAGCGCGACGTAGACCCCGCCATAGGCGGCGTAGGCGCGCCCGGCCCCCTCCGCCTCGACGCGGGTGAGGAGCAGCGCGAACAGGCCGAGCGCCACGGCGCCGGGAATCAGCCAGAGCGGCGATCGGTCGAGCCGGAGCCAGGCCCAGGCGGCAAAGCATCCGGCGATCTCGCAGAGGCCGGCCGCGACGTAGAGGAGGAGCGTGGGCACGCGCGCTCACTCGCACGCGCGACGAAAAGCACCAAGCGGGCCGGCGACTTTTGGGGGCGGAAAGACCGCTCCGGCGCCCCAGCTCGCGCTCAGGCGGCGACGACCGAGGCGAGCGGCGCTTCCAGGGTCAGCACCGCACCGGTCGGCGGGAAGCCGAGGGAGACCGCGCCGCCGAAATCGTGGCTCAGGCTCCGGGCGATCAGGCGCGTGCCGAACCCGGAGCGCGTCGGCGGCGCGACGGGCGGGCCGCCGATCTCCTCCCAGCGGAAGCGCAGGCGCGCCTCCGGCTCCGGTCCGGCGACCTCCCACGAGATCGCCACCTGGCCGGCGGCGGTGGAGAGCGCGCCGTACTTGGCGGCGTTGGTCGCGAGCTCGTGCAGCATCAGCGCCAGCGTCAGGCCGTGGCCGGCATCGAGGGTCACGTCGGGGCCGCTCACTGCGAAGCGCCCGGGCGCCCCGTCGCCGTGCAGGGCCAC
>NZ_VRUX01000332.1:0-4819 GCF_008039885.1 Methylobacterium sp. WL103 | reverse complement strand
GCGATCCTGGGGCCCGCCGGCGAGCGCGCCGTCCACCTCAGGGCCGCCGCATGAGCGGCGCGCCCGAGCACCTCGTCTTCGTCACCGGCAAGCTCGCGCGCGCCCGGCTGGAGAAGGTCGCGAGCGCCCTGCCCCCCGAGCGCTTCGCCTGGAGCATCGCCGATTCCGGGGTGAAGGTCGCCGCGCTGATGACCGAGGAGATCATCAAGCGCCGCGTCACCCTGCCCGACGGCGCCACCCGCATCGTCCTGCCGGGGCGCTGCCGGGCGAACCCTGAGGCGCTGGCCGCCCATTTCGGCCTGCCGGTGGAGCGCGGCCCCGACGAGATCGTCGACCTGCCGGCCCATCTGGGCTTGGCCGGCCGCAAGGTCGACCTCTCGCGCCACGACCTGCGCATCTTCTCCGAAATCGTCGACGCCTCGAAGATGAACGCGGACCAGGTGGTGGCCAAGGGACTCGATCTGGCGCGCCGGGGCGCCGACGTGATCGACCTCGGCGGCCTGCCGGACACCGACTTCCCGCATCTCGAGGCGTGCGTGCGCGGGTTGAAGGCGCAGGGGCTGAAGGTCAGCGTCGACTCCTTCTCGATCGACGAGCTGCGCCGGGGGGCGGCCGCCGGGGCCGACTTCCTGCTGAGCCTCAACGAGGAGACCCTCGACCTCGCCTTCGAGACCGACGCGGTGCCGATCCTCGTGCCGACGCGGCCCGACGACCTGCCCTCCCTCGACCGCGCCATCGCGCGGATGGTGGCGGCGGGGCGCCCGTTCATCGCCGACCCGATCCTGGAGCCGATCCATTTCGGCTTCGTCGACTCGATCGAGCGCTACCGCGCCACCCGCGCCCGCTGGCCCGACATCGCGATGATGATGGGAACCGGCAACCTCACCGAACTCACCGAGGCCGACAGCCTCGGGATCACCGCGCTGCTGGTCGGGATGTGCTCGGAGCTGTCGGTCGGCAACGTCCTGATCGTGCAGGTCTCCAACCACACCCGCCGCACGGTGGAGGAACACGATGCCGCGAGGCGGGTGATGTACGCGGCCAAGGCCGACGCGGCGCTGCCGAAGGGCTACGGCCGGGCACTTCTGGCACTTCACGACAAGCGTCCCTTCGTGCAAACGCCCGACGAGATCGCGGCGCTGGCGGCCCAGGTCCGCGACCCGAACTACCGGATCGCGGTCGCCGAGGACGGGATCCACGTCTACAACCGCGACGTCCACAAGGTCGGCACCGACGCGATGGCCTTCTTCACCGATCTCGACGTCGCCAGCGACGGCGCCCACGCGTTCTACCTCGGCGGCGAGCTGACCAAGGCCGAGACCGCGTGGCGCCTCGGCAAGCGCTACGTGCAAGACGAGCCGCTGGACTGGGCCTGCGCCGCCGACGCCGATGTCGAGGACACCACCGCCTTCAAGAAGGCCGGCCACACCAAGCATTCCGGGCCGGACGCCCTGCCGGGCGCCCGCGACGCGCAGGTTCCGGTCGAGGCCGGCGCCTCGGCGCCCCGCACCATCGCGCCGGAGGAGGCCGCGGCCGAGGCGTCGGTGTCGGCGACGCCCGAGGCGCCCGCGCAAAAACTCGTCTGCGGCAAGCTCGTGCCGGCCGGGGAGGCCTGAGCCGGTGCCGCTGATCCTCGAGACGATCGTCACCACGCTCTCTCCCGAAGGCGCCCTGCACCTCGTGCCCTTCGGCCTGATCGCGGAGGGCGACGACTATGTGCTGGCGCCGTTCCGGCCCTCGCCGACGATCCTCAACCTCGACGCCGACCCGTACTTCTGTGCGTCGAGCCCGCGCGACGTGCGGGTGATCGCGGGCGCCGTCACCGGCCGCCGCGAGTGGCCGACGGTCGCGTGCGACAGGATCCGCGGACGGCGCCTCGCCGACAGCTTCGGCCACGCCGAGTTCGCGGTGACGTCGGTCGAGGCCGACGCGACCCGGCCGCGCTACCGCGGACGCCTGGTCCACGCGGCGGCCCACGCCCCGTTCATAGGCTACAACCGGGCGCAGGCCGCCGTGCTGGAGGCGGCGATCCTCTCGACGCGGCTCCACATGCTGGCGCCCGACAAGGTCATGGCCGAGATGCGCTATCTCGCCATCGCGATATCCAAGACGGCCGGCCCGCGCGAGCGGGAGGCCTGGGACTGGATCGAGGACAAGGTCGCCGCCCACCTCGGGACGGAAGACCGCATCCTCGCCGACACCGACGCCGCACGAGACGGCGAAGCCTCAGGAGTGACATGCTGATGAGAAGACTGGCCCTCACGAGCGCCGTGGTGATCGCCGCGCTGGCGGCGACCACGGCCCAGGCCCACGGCCCGACCCGCAAGAAGGTCGAGGAGACGGTCGAGATCAACGCCAGCCCGGACAAGGTCTGGAAGGTGATCGGCAACTTCCAGGACATGAGCTGGCTGCCCCTGGTCGAGAAGACCGAGGGCAAGGAGGGCAACACCCCCGACAAGGCCACCCGCGTGCTGACGCTCAAGGGCGGCGCCACCGTCGAGGAGAGCCTGTACAAGTATTCTGCCGAGAAGATGAGCTACTCGTACCGGATCACCAAGGTCGACGTGAAGACCCTCCCGGTCAACGACTACTCCTCCACGCTCAAGGTCGAGGCCGACGGCGACGGCAAGTCGAAGGTGTCGTGGGACGGCGCGTTCTACCGCGGCTACATGAACAACGACCCGCCGCCCGAGCTGAGCGACGAGGCCTCCCAGAAGGCCGTGCGCGGCCTCTACCGCACCGGCCTCGACGCCCTGAAGGCGCAGGTCGAGAAGGGCTCTTGAGCCGTTTCACGACGACGCGACGCGGAGGCCGGCCGGGTGCCGGCCTCTCGCTCGCCTCGGTCCTCGCGCTGGCCTTGGCCCTCTGGCTCGCCCCGTTCGCCGCGCGCGCCGCCGAGGCGGTCGTCACCGTGCAGGGCGACAACGCCGTCGACGTGATCGACCTCGCGGCCGGCACGATCCTGCAGCGCATCCCGGTCGCCGGCTCGCCCGCCGGCATCGCCTTCTCGCCCGACCGCACCCAGGCCTACGTGACCTGCCCGGACGCGCCGGGCATCGCCGTCATCGACCTTCCCACGCGCAAGGTCGTGCAGGTGCTGACCCTGCCGGGCGGTCCCCTCGGCATCGCGGCGAACCCGAAGGGCGGCGCCGTCTACGTCGCCGACTGGTACGCCAAGCGGGTGTTCGTGCTGGTGCCGGGCGAGGCGGGTCTGAAGCTCGACGGCGAGATCGCGGTCGGCGCCTCGCCCTCCGGGCTGGCGGTGACGCCGGACGGCGCGACGCTGCTGGTCGCCAACCGCGAGGCGGACACGGTCTCGGTGGTCGACCTCGCGACCCGCCGCGCGACCGCGACGATCGCCGTCGGCCACCATCCGTTCGGCCTCACGATCGATGCCGACGCCAAGCGCGCCTACACCGCCAACGTCACCGGCGACGACGTGTCGGTGATCGACCTTTCCGCGGCGCGCGAGGTCGGCCGGGTGAAGACCGGCCAGCGCCCCTACGTGATCGCCCTGACGGACAAGCGCGGCTTCGTCACCGACCAGTATTCCGGCACCGTCACGGTGTTCGACCGAGGCACGCTCGCCCCCGTGACGCGGATCGAGGTCGGCGACCACCCCGAGGGCATCGCGACCACCGCCGACGGCCGCTCGGTCATCGTCGCCAACTGGGGCTCGAACACGCTCTCGGTGATCGACGCCGAGACGCTGACGGTGACCCGCGAGATCAAGACCGACGACAGCCCGCGGGCGTTCGGGGACTTTTTGCGTTAGAGCATTTTCCGTGATCTCTGGATCACGGAAAATGCTCTAACTTGTTGTGGGGTCGCATTTTCTTCACGCGAGCCGGCATCCACCTCGCTTGAAAATGCTCTAGGGACCGGTGCGTGCGGTTCGGACGTCACGCGCCCTCCCTGCGAGGCGATCAAGCCGCCTCGGGCGGCTCGCCGTCGTCCGGGGCTTCCGGCGCGTGCAGCATGTCCTCCAGCTCGTCGATCAGCCGGTCGATCTGGTCGGGGGTCGCCAGCACCTTGACGGTCTCGCCGTCCTCGGTGGCCAGCGCCAGCTCGATATGCGGGCCGACCCGGGCGGTCAGGACGCGGGCGAGGATCTTCAGGGCGGTCATCGAGCTTCCTTCGTGGGGGCGGGTTCGGCGGAGAGCAGCGCCACGGCAAGCGCCGGGCCGCAGGTGGAGGCCCAGTCGGGGCGGCCGGCGATCCGCTCCGCCAGCACCGCGGTGAAGGCGAGGCAGCGGCGGCCGAGCCGCTGGGCCAGGGCTTCGACCAGGAACGCGCCCGCGCCGCAGGCGATCAGTGGCGCGGCGGCCGGCATGTCGGGGCGCGAGAGCAGGCCGGCGGCGGCATCGTGGAGCAGGCGCAGCTGCGCCTCGGCGAAGTGGCGGGCGAGCGCCCGCCAGGCCTCGTCCGTCCCCTCCCCGCGGTCGCGGCCGATCATCCGCGCGAGCCGCGTCTCGCTCTCGGTCACCGACTTGCCCTTGCCGTCGCCGCTCGCCTGCTGGTCGGCCCCCTCGGGCAGGTCCCCGGTGATGCGGTAGACATCCGCCGCGTGCGAAAAGGTCTCGGCCATCAGGCGGGTGCGGCGGCCCTGGAACGGAGCGTGGTCGGCGAGCGCCAGCAGGGGCGTGCGCACGACGCCGGTGTAGACGAGCTCGCCCGTCTCCAGCCGCTCGGCGTCGCCGTAGCCGGCGGCGGCGGCGCGGCCCCCGACGATCGGGATCAGGTCCGTGGTGGTCGAGCCGACGTCGACGAGCAGCGCGTCCGGCACGTGCCGCCCGAGCAGGGCCGCGGTGGCGTGCCA
>NZ_VRUX01000331.1:0-4823 GCF_008039885.1 Methylobacterium sp. WL103 | reverse complement strand
CCTCGACCCCGAGGTGGGCCGCCGCCGCCGCGTCCTCGGCGCGGCGCAGGCGCATGTAGTCCACCGACGCGTCGAGCCCCTTGTCGAGCTGGCAGGCGAGCGCGAACCCGGCGGGTTCCGCGACGCTCTGGGTGAACACCGTCGCCATCACCACGCGCCAGCCGGACGCGGCCAGCGTCGCCAGCGTCCCGCCGCAGGAGAATGCGGCGTCGTCGAGGTGGGGCGAGAGGGCAAGCGCTGTGGGCATCGGTCTAAAGCAGGTGCGGCTCGGCCCGGAACCGGCAGCTTGGATCATGCGGGAGCGTGTTCGAGAAGCCCGTCGCCGGCGTATCGCGGACGATGTCGCCGTAGACCGCCATGATCTGCCGGCCGACTGCCGTCCACGAATAGACCCGGCGGCATTCCTCCAGGCCGGCCCCGGCGAGACGGCGGCGCAAGGCGGCGTCGGTGACGATCCGCGTCAGCGACTCGGCGAGCGCCGGCACGTCGCCCGGCATCGTCAGCAGGCCGTTCTCCCCGTCACGCAGGCAGTCCGAGACGCCGACCGCGTGGCAGGAGACGACGGCGAGGCCCGCTGCCATCGCCTCGAGGATCGTGTTGGAGAAGCCTTCCGCATAGGTCGGCGATACGAACACGTCGGCCTGTGCGTAGAGGGCCGGCACGGCGTCGTAGTCGGCGTAGCCGGTGAAGCGGATCTCGTGTTCCCCGAATTCGAGTTCGGCCGACAGGGCCTGAGATGAATCCACGTCGGGGCCGATGCCGGAGATCGTGGCGGCGAACGGTGTACCCTGCTCGCGCAGGATCGCCAGGGCCCGGATGAAGTCGAGCACGCCTTTCCGGCGGTCGACGCGGCCGTGATAAAACAGGCGGATCGGACCGTCATGCGGCGCAGGCAAGCCGTCGCCGCCTCGAGTGAAACGAGCGGTGTCGACCGCGCCGGGCACGATGGTGAAGCGCGCCGGATCGGACCCCAGCCGCTCGCAAACCTCGTCCACGAACGAGGCGCCGCCGATCAGCAGGGCGTTGGCGTGGGCCAGCACCTCGCACATCGCGACGCGGTGGGTCTCGCAGCACGACCCGACCCAGTGCCCGTCGCCGCCCTGGATCGAGACCACGTTCGGAACGCCGAGCGCCTTGGAGGCCAGGAGCACGGCCCAGCCGGTCGGGTAGCCGTACTGCGCGTGCAGCACGTCGAAGGGTTTGGCTGCGTGCTCGGCGCGGATCGTCGCGACCATCGTGTCGATGTCGCGCTCGAAGTCTCCGTCCGTCTGCTCGCCGACCTGTTCGAGGCCGATCACCCGCACGCCCGGGACCGGTGGCGGCGGGCCGCCGCCGTAGACGCGGGTGCCGAAGGCGTCGCCGCGATACTGCGAGATCATCGTCACGTCGTGCTCGGCCTGGACCAGCTCCCGCAACAGGTTCTGCGCGTAGACGCTCATGCCGGAAATCGCCGGGAAGTAGCGCCGGCTGACGAAGCAGATCCTCATTGCCGCCGGGTCTCCTGGTCGTCCGGGAGGGCCGGCCCGTCGCGCCGGCAGCTGCGGAGGTAGTCGAGGGAGGCCGGGATCATCGCGTCGGCGCGGTGGCTCTCGCGCGACAGCTCCACGCAGATCAACCGGTCGAAGCAGATCGCCTCCAGGGCGTCGAGGATGCCGGGCACGTCCATGTCGCCCTCGCCGAAGGGCAGGTGGATGTGCTCGCCCCGCTTCATGTCTTCGATCGCCACCGTGCCGACGCGGCCGGCGAACTCGTGGACGGCCGCCGCCGGGTCCCGCTCGCCGGTGACGAGGCAGTGGCCGGTGTCTAGCGCGAGCCGCAGGCCCTCGACCTTGAGCGCAGCGAAGTCGTCCAGCGTCTCGATCAGCATGCCCGGCTCGGGCTCAAGGCAGGGCACGACGCCCTTCACGGCGGCGTAGGCGACCACTTCGGTCAAGCCGTCGACGAGCCAGCCCCGCGCTTCGGCTGGGTCGATTCCGGGTTTCGGCACGCCGGCCCAGAACGAGACCGCCTCGGAGTTCAGCATCGCGCCGATGTCGATCGCGCGCTTGAGGAAGCCGACGCGGCGCGCGCGCGCCGTGGCGTCGGCGGTAACCAGCGTCGGCTCGTGCTTGGCGCGCGGGTCGAGGAGGAAGCGGGCGCCGGTCTCGATCACCGAGCCGAGCTCCAGCTTTTCCAGACGGCTCGCCACCCGGCCGGCTTCCGTCGCCCACCCCTCGGCGAACGGGTCGAGGTGGTGGATGTCGAGCGTCAGCGCGACGCCATCGTAGCCGGCGCCCTTGATCAGGTCGATCGCATCGTCGAGGCGGTGGTTGGCCGCGCCGTTGGTGTTGTAGGCGAAGCGCAAGCTCATGCGGCCCTCCCCTGCTGCTCCAGGCGGAACGGGGCGTGATGCGATTCCGGTTCGCGGTAGAGTGGATAGTGGCTGCCGACGATCGATTCCGCCAAGGCGGTGTCGAACAGCGGCTGGCCGCCGAACCGGTCCAGCGCCTCCGGCGTCAGGCGAACCGGCAGCAGGGTCTCGCTCGGCGTGCCGAACTTGATCAACGGGTGGTCGCGCTCGATCAGCTTGCGCACGTTGCGCTCGCCGATGCGGTAGTAGCTCATGGTCTCGACTTCGAGCCCCGGCACGATCGCCTTGACCACGCCGACGGCGCCGCCCGCGGGCGAGCAGTCCACGTAGAGGATGTCGAACCCAGCCTGCTCCAGGCGTTCGCAGGCGATCTCTCCGCGGGCGTGGCCGTCGGCGGCCGGGGTCGTCGGCAGGTCGGTGAACGCCTTCGTCGCGCGCTCGGAATAGACCGTGTCCTTCAGGACGTCGCGCAGGCCCTCGGGCGGCAGCACGATCCATTCCAGCATCGCCTTCAGGGCGCGGCTCTCCTCCAGGTCGAGGCTCGGCAGCGCCTTCTCGATGAAGGCGCCGACGTAGCCCGGCGGCGTCACACGCTCGGCGAAGGCCAGCGGTCCGTGGCCGAAGGCCTTGCGCACGCGGGCGGCCTGGAACTCCAGCAGCGCCTTGCGCAGCGCCCGCTCGCGGTCCGGGTCGCAGGCCTCGCCGCAGGCCGACAGCGCGATCGGTACGGGCGTGTCGGCGGGGTTCTTGTCGTAGCCGACGACGTAGAGGTTGGTCAGCCCGAACTGGTCGGTGGCGAACTTCGGCAGCGCCCGGATGCCGAGGGCATCGAGGCGGTCGAGCATCGCCTGCGTCTCAGGGCCCAGGCCCTGCGAGACGTCGAGCATCACGCCCTGGTCGAGCGCCCGGAACAGCAGGCCATTGCCGTCGCGCTGAAGTAGTTCCAATACGCCGTGGCCGAGGGCGAACGGCACGTCCGGGCCGGCGCCGAGCCCGTTGGTGATCAGGTTGGTGAAGGGCTTGTAGCCCTCCGACAGCTCGAAATAGTCGGTGGCCGCGACGTCGAGCGGCATCAGCACGATCTCGCCGGTCTTGGCCCGCGTGGCGGCGGTCCATTCCATCACCGTGCCGCGCCCGACCGGCGAGCCGGCCGGAAGGCAAAGGGTCAGCGGGTCGGCGACCGAACCGGCGCCGTAGACCCGCACGAGGTCGTCGTAGCTCGCGCGCTCCTTCTTGCGCGGCATCACCGCGAGCGACGGCATCAGGTTCTCGGCGATCTCGGCCACCGCGCCGATCAACGCTTCGTCGTCGGTGGCGCCGTAGCCGATGCCGGAGGGCATCGCACCGACGAAGAACGGGTCGTCGAGGAACAGCGAGACGAACCACACCGGGATGCCGGTGCGGTCGAGGGGCGCCAGAGGAAAGCCGACGATCCGCCCCGGCGGCAGGATGTCGAGATAGGCCCGCACCGGCTCCGGCAGGTTCTGGGGCAGGCCCTCGATCTTGCGTGGGCCGCCGAAGCCGTAGGGACGCGGCGCCTTGATGCGCGGATCGCGAGCCCGGGTGTCCTGGTCGTTCTCGGTCACGTGTTCGATCCGTCTGCTTGTGACGCGGCGCCATAGGCCCGCGCGATCAGCCGCATGGTGTGGAGGTCGCGCGCCGCCGAGTAGGCGTCCCGCTCGGCGGGCCGCCTGAGCGCCGAGCCGAAGGCCCGCACCTGCTCGGTGAAGGGCGACGCCTCGGCGTCGAAGGCGACGGGCTCCGAGCGGCCGGTGGCCCCGTCGGTGAAGGTCACGGTGCCGCCGGCGGTCTGCCCCATCGTGTCGATCGCGGTGAGCAGGCCCTTGGTGCCGACCACTTCCAGGCGGCGGCGCGGCAGCGCGTCGGGACAGTTGTAGGCGACGTTGAGGCTCGCCAGCACGCCGTCCGCCGTCCGGCCGATCAGCAGCGCGCCGTCGTCGACCGCGTAATCCTGCGCGCGGATCTGCGTGAGGGCCGTGATGTCCACCAGAGACTCGCCGACGAGGTAGTCGAGGAGGTCGATCCCGTGCGGCGCCAGGTCCATCAACGCGCCGCCGCCGGCCTGGGCAGGGTCGATGCGCCAGTTGTCCTGGCCGGGACAGGCGGCCCAGTCGCGCCCGAGCCAGCAGGCGTAGACGATGCGGATCGCCGTCACCGTGCCGAGCTGGCCTCGCGCGATCCGGTCGCGCATGGCGCGATGGCCGGGATGATGGCGCTGGTCGAACGCGGTGCCGTAGAACGCGCGCCCACGCCCGACCGCCTCGGCCATCGCCTCGGCGTCGCGCAAGGTCGCCGCCATCGGCTTCTCGCACAGGATCGCCTTGCCGGATGCCGACAACGCCTCGACCGCCTGGCGGTGGAGGTGGTTCGGCGTCGCCACGTACACTGCTTCGACCTCCGGGTCGGCGATGAGGCGGTCCAAGCTGTCGTAGGCGCGCGCGCCCTCCGCTTC
>NZ_VRUX01000330.1:0-4834 GCF_008039885.1 Methylobacterium sp. WL103 | reverse complement strand
AAGAGGTTCCGGCGCGCTCACGCGGCCGCGTCGCGGGCGTCGTCGCGCTCGTCTTGGCCCAGGTTTGCGCGCGGGGGCAGCAGCAGGGCGACGATCGCGTCCGGCGACGCCGTCGGATCGATCAGCAGGATCCGTCCGGCCGCGACGCTGGCTCCGGTGGCGACGGCGACCAGGCACTTCGGGCAGGGGCCGAGGCACCCGGTCTCGACCACCCGCAGCTTCGCCCCGGAGCCGCCCTGCTTCAGGCCGGCCTTCACCCGGTCGCGGATCGCGCGCTTGGACAAGCCCTGGCGCTTGGCGCATTTGGTGCAGACGGCGACGACCTCCGAAAACTTCGCCTTCGCGGTGCGGACGGTTGGGGGCGGCGTGCGGTCGGCGGGGTCCGGTTTCATCGCCTATCGGGTAGGACGAGGCGGCGCGGCGCGCAACCGCGCGGATTCGCCCAAGCCCGCCCAGGGCACGGCAGGCCCGACGCCTTAAAAAGGGCCGAAAAGAACGGGATTGCGGCATCGTTCCGATCGTGGGCGAGCGGCTTCCCCGAAGGCTCGGAAAAGCTGCCCGACACAGCACGGCCGAACGGACAAAGCGCAGGAAACCGGAACGGATGAGCGTCGACGAGGTCAGGCAAGGCGATCGACTCCGCGGCCTGCTGCAGGTCGCGCAGCGCTCGGTGACCGAGCTTCGCCGCGGCGCGGAGACGATCGAGCCGGTCCGCGCCCCGGAGCGGCGCTCCCTGGTGCAGCGCACCCGCGAGAGCCTCGCCTGGACGCGCCTGCCCGGCCTGCGCCCGGCCGACGCCGAGCCGAAGAGCTACGTCGCCCGGCTGGTGCAGCGATTCAGCCTGTTCGTCCTGCTGCCGACGGCGGTGGTCGCGTTCTACCTGTTCGCGATCGCGTCGGACCAGTACATCGCCGAGGCGCAGTTCGCCGTGCGCGGCAACGTCGAGCCGATGGAGAACGTCTCGCTCGGCGAGTACACCAGCCTGATTCAGAAGCACAACAGCCAGGACAGCTACATCGTCCGGGACTTCATCAACAGCCAAGCCATGGTCGACGCCGTCGAGAAGAGCCTCGGCGTGTCGCGGATGTTCTCGCGCAAGGAAGCCGACTTCTGGGCGCGATACCGTGCGCCGCAGCCGATCGAGGAGCTGACCAAGTACTGGCAGGAGCACGTCCTCGCGCGGATCGACGCGATCTCGGGCGTGATCCAGCTGTCGGTGCGCGCCTTCACGCCGGAGGACGCCCTGGCGATCGCCAAGGACGTGATCGCGCGCTCCGAGGTGCTGATCAACGAGATCTCGCGGCGGGCGCAGGCCGACATGGTCAAGCAGGCCGAGGTCGATTCGGTCGCGTCCGAGGAGCGGCTGCGCAAGGCGACCCTCGACATCCAGCGCTACCGCAACCACTGGGGCATCATCGATCCGATCAAGTCGGCGGAGAGCACGCTGACGACGATGATGACCCTGCGCAAGGACAAGCTGAAGGCCGAGAACGACCTCCAGGTGCTGCGTGGGTCGAACCTCGACGAGAAGTCGCGCTCGATCCAGGTGCTCGCCGCCACGGTGGCCGCGATCGACAGCCAGATGAAAGGGCTGCAGGACCAGCTCACCACCGACGGCGGCTCCGCGGGCGGCGCGACCATGACCAACGCGCTGCTCGAATACGAGGGCCTGATGGTCGAGCGCACCATCGCCGAGAAGCTCAACGAGATGGCGAACACGATCCTCGACAAGGCCCGCGTCTCGGCCGGCAAGCAGCACATCTTCCTCACCGCCTTCGTGCCGCCGATGATCCCGACGGATTCGCTCTATCCGAAGCGCTGGCACCAGCTCGCGGTGCTGTTCTTCTGCTTCGTCGTTCTGTGGAGCTCGGTGTCGCTCATCGTCGGCGGGATCAGGGACCAGCGGATCTGAGCGGGCGCCCCGCTCGACCGACTCACCCGACCTCGCCTTCAACGGACCCGATCTCACGCGCATGGCGGACTTCTCCGATCTCGTCGCCCAGGCGATCAAGCCCTCCATGAACCGGGCCGAGCGCGAGGCGGTCTACGGCGTGGTGCGGCAGGCGGTGCTGCGGCTGCGGCAGCGCGAGGACATGAGCCCGGACGATCCGCGGCTCGCGATCCAGCAGCACCTCATCGAGGAGACGATCCGCGACGTCGAGGCCGACATCGCGCGCTTCGAGGCGATGCGGAAGCTCGACGCGGCGCTCGCGGCGCAGACGCGTGCGCACAACGACGGCGGTTCCGGACGCCGCTGAGGCGGCGCGGCCCGGATCGCCCGTTGACCGGGACCTTGGCCCCCTGTTTGCTGGGGAGACGAGCCGGCCGCGACGACCGGAGCCGAAGGCCTCGCGATCCATGGCGCTGCACCACTTCTCCAACGACTTTCCGCCCGCTGGCGACACCTCCGGCCAGGAGGCCGATGCCGCGCATCGATCCACCGGCAGCCTGCCGGAGATCGACGCCTTCGCCGACGAGATGGCGGCGTGGCGGCACGACCTGCACGCCCATCCCGAGCTGCTCTACGACGTGACGCGCACCGCCGCCTTCGTGGCGGGCAAGCTCGAAGCCTTCGGCTGCGACGAGGTCGTCACCGGCATCGGCCGGACCGGCGTGGTCGGGGTGGTCCGCGGGCGGGGAACGGGAAACGGCGCGAACCGCATCCGCACCCTGGGCCTGCGGGCCGACATGGACGCCCTGCCGATCCAGGAGGTGCGCGACCTTCCCTACCGCTCGACCGTGCCGGGCAAGATGCACGCCTGCGGCCATGACGGGCACACCGCGATGCTGCTCGGCGCCGCCAAGTACCTCGCCGCCACCCGCGCCTTCGACGGCACGGCGGTGCTGATCTTCCAGCCGGCGGAGGAGGGCGGCGGCGGCGGCGAGGCGATGGTCGAGGACGGCCTGATGGAGCGCTTCGGCATCGATGCGGTCTACGGCATGCACAACATCCCCGGTCTCGCGCTCGGGCGGTTCGCCATCCGCCCCGGCCCGATCATGGCCTCGACCGACCGCTTCACCCTGACGATCGAGGGGCGCGGCGGCCACGCAGCCCTCCCGCAGAACGCGATCGACAGCGTGCTGGTGGCGAGCCACGTGGTGATCGCGCTGCAATCGATCGTCTCGCGCAACATCGACCCGCTGCAATCGGCGGTGGTCTCGGTCTGCGCGCTCGAGGCGGGCGAGGCCTTCAACGTCCTGCCGCAGACGGTGACGATGCGCGGCACCATGCGTGCGCTCTCCACCGAGGTGCGCGCGGCGACGAAGGCGCGGATCGTGGCCATCGTCGAGCAGGTCTCGGCCGGCTTCGGCGCCGTCGGCGGCGTCGACTTCGGATCGAGCTATCCGGTGACGGAGAACCACCCCGCGGAGGCCGCCTTCATGGCCGACGTCGCCGCGGGCCTCGTCGGGGAGGCTCGGGTCGACCGCGCCGTGGCGCCGATGATGGCGGCGGAAGACTTCTCCTACATGCTCGGCCGCCGCCCCGGCGCCTACCTGTTCCTCGGCAACGGCGACAGCGCTGCGCTCCACCACCCGCGTTACGACTTCTGCGATGCCGCCGCCCCGCTCGGGGCCTCGCTCTGGGCGCAGCTGATCGAGACAGGGTTGCCGCTGGCGGGATGAGGGCGTTCAGGTCTTCTCCGCCGCCAGGACGGACGCCACGATCGCGTTGGCGTGCCCGTGACTCAAGCCGTGATCGCTCTTCAGCATCGCGACCAGATCCATGTGCTTGGCCGGAAGCTCATCGCGAACGATCTGCTGCCACGCGCTCACCGGGCGCCCGTATTTTTTCTCGATGGATGGGAAGTACGACGCCGGCCCTTTCATCGGTTCAGTGGGCATGGCGGGGCCTCCTCCGGGTCCCGTCGCCCGGCGGCGCAGGATCTCTGATCGTCATCGGTGCCGGGCGTCCGACGGGACGATGCCGGCCGCGCGTCGCCTGGGTTCGGCCCAAGCCCGCCGTCACGCCGGATAGCGCTCCTTCAGCAGCGCGTAGACCAGCCGCGCGGACTGCACCTCACCGCCTTCCGGGCGGCCGGACTTGGTCGATGGGTTCCAGCCGTAGAGGTCGACGTGCACGTGGCGCTTCGTGTTCGGGGCGAAGCGGCGCAAGAAAAGGGCGGCGGTGATCGCCCCGGCGAAGGGGCCGCCCGAGACGTTGTTGAGGTCGGCGACCTTCGAGGCGAGGAGGCTCGCATAGGGCGCGTGCAGCGGCAGGCGCCAGACCGGGTCGATCGCGGTGCGGCCGGCCGCCTCGAACGCGGCGGCGAGCGCGTCGTCCTCGGTGAAGTAGGCCGGCAGGTCGGGACCGAGCGCCGTGCGGGCGGCGCCGGTGAGCGTCGCGAAGTCGATCAACAGGTCGGGCGCCTCGGCGTCGGCCAGCGCCAGCGCGTCGGCGAGGATCAGGCGGCCTTCCGCGTCGGTGTTGCCGATTTCGACGGTGAGCCCTGCGCGGCTGCGGATCACGTCGCCGGGGCGGAAGGCCTCGCCGGAGATCGCGTTCTCCACCGCCGGGATGAGCAGGCGCAACCGCAGGCGCAAGCCGGCACCCATCGCCATGTCGGCGGCGGCCAGCGCCGCGGCCGCGCCGCCCATGTCCTTCTTCATCAGCAGCATGCCGGCCGACGGCTTGATGTCGAGGCCGCCGGTGTCGAAGGCGACGCCCTTGCCGACGAGGGTCACGCGCGGTGCGTCTTCCGGCCCCCAGCTCAGGTCGATGAGCCGGGGCTGGCGGGTCGAGGCGGCGCCGACCGCGTGGACCAGCGGGAAGTCGCGTTCGAGCTCGGCGCCGGCGATCACGGCCACCGTAGCGCCATGGCGCCCGGCCAACGCC
>NZ_VRUX01000032.1:0-18482 GCF_008039885.1 Methylobacterium sp. WL103 | reverse complement strand
CCGGCCTCGCCCTCCTCGCGCGGTTCGCGCCCGAGGCGGCGCCTTCCGTGGCCGCCGCGATCATGATGACGATCCTGCTGCTGAGCTGGCGCGCGCCGCGGGCGGCGTTCGGCCGTGCCGCCCTGTTCTGTGCGCTGGTGCTGGCGATGCCGCTCCTGTCGGCACAGGACGTGGAGAACCGGCGGAGCTTCTTCGGCGTCCACCGCATCGAGACCGACCCGCAGGGGCGCTTCCGCCTCCTCGCGCACGGGACGACCCTGCACGGGGCAATGCGCATCCGCGAGGACGACGGGCGCCCGGCCCTCGGGCGCCCGGAGCCGACGACCTACTACGCTACCGGCCATGCGATCGCAGACGTGCTCGAAGTCGCCCGCAACGCCTACGGGCCGCTGCCGCGCGTGTCGGTGGTCGGGCTCGGCGCGGGCAGCCTCGCCTGCCAGGCACGCCCGGGCGAAGCCTGGACCTTCTACGAGATCGATCCGGAGGTCGTCCGGATCGCCAGTGACCCGACCCGGTTCCGCTTCCTCTCAGCCTGCGCGCCCACGGCCCGCATCGTTCAGGGCGACGCCCGCCTGACGCTCGCCCGCGCAACGGAGCCGACGCGCGTCCTCATCGTCGACGCGTTCTCCTCCGACGCGATCCCGATGCACCTGCTGACGGGCGAAGCGCTGGCCCTCTACCGCGACCGCCTCGACGCGCAGGGCGTGCTGGCGCTCCACGTCTCGAACCAGCATTTCGACCTGCGGCCGGCGCTGGCCCGAGCCGCGGCGGAGCGGGGCCTGACGCTGCTTCAGCGCATCGACGCAATCGACGAGCCGATCGAGCGCCGCTACCGCATGCGCGCGATGGTGGTGATCGCGACCCGCGATCCGGCGATTACGCGCGAGGCCGAGCGCCTCGGCTGGACGCGGGTCGCGCCCGACCTGACTCGCCGGCCGTGGACCGACGACTACGCCAACGTGCTGGAAGCCTTCCTCGACCTGATGCGCCTGCGCCTCGGGGGCGGTCTCGCTGCCGGACATTGAGCACGCCCCGCTCTCGGCCCACGCGCGAATTCGACCTCGCTGACAGCGCGGTCTTCGCCACCATGAAGCCGACCGCACTCACAGCGCGGTCTTGGGCATCAGCATGTGCACGCCCTTGTTGCCGTCGACCGTCTGCGTGATGCGCAGGTTTCCGGTGAGCGAGCACAGCATGTAGGCTTGGTTGCGGGTGAGCCCGGTGCGGGCGCAGACGTGGCGCACCATCTCGCGCACCGCCTGCCGCATCGCCTCGTCGAGGCTTTCGTGCAGGCCGATCGACATCAGGTCGGTGGGCGTCTCGGCGAACGGCCATTCGTAGCCGAGGTCCTTGCGCACGGTAAGGCGGAAGGTGCCGGTGAGCCCGGTCTCCAGCGCCGTGATGCAGACCTCGCCGTCGCCCTGCACGCCGTGGCCGTCCCCGGCGTAGAACCCGGCGCCGGCGTTGTAGACCGGCAGGTAGAGGGTCGCGCCGACCTTCAGCTCCTTGTTGTCCATGTTGCCGCCGAAGCCGCGCGGCACCGCCGTGCCGACGCGGCCCCAGGCGGCGGGCGGCGCCGTGCCGAGGATGCCGAAGAACGGATCGAGCGGCAGCTCGGTGCCCCACGGCAGCACGCAGACGCCGCGCGCCACGTCGATGTCCGGGTGGATGGTCTCGTACTCGGTGAACTCGTCGGGCAGCGTCCCCAGCAGCGGCAGGATCGAGACGGAGCCCCAATCCTGACGGAACGCCAGGTCAAGGATCTCCACCTGCAGCACGTCGCCGGGCTCGGCGCCGCGGACGTGGACCGGGCCGGTGACGAAGTGCGGGCCGGGGCCGGGGACGCATTGATCGAGCACCGCCAAGTGCTCGGCCGAGACCCGCGCGGGGTCGGTATGCAGCGTCGCCCGCGCACCTGCGGGAAAGGAATGCAGCGTGACCGTGTCGCCCGACTCGATCTCCAGCACCGGCGGCAGCGCGGCGTCGAAGTATCCGAGCACCATCGTGTCGGGGACGGCCGGAATCTCGTGATGCGTCGGCATGCGCGCTCCTGGGTTGGGTTCGCCGGGTCCTAGCGACGAGTTCGGTCCGCGCGTCGCGCGCTCCGCCTGCCGACGCCTTGTGGGACGACACCGATGCAATCGCCGAACCAGCGGGCGCCCTCGCCAGGCCGCCGCAGGGAGAGGGCGGCGCGAGCGGATCAGCATCTGACGCCCGCGGCGGCTCACTCTCGCGTCATCGCGCGGGTTGCGGGACCGGCAGCACCGCCATCAGGCCGCCCTCGTCGACGAGGGCGGCGACGATCGTCTCCGGGCCGCAGGCCTCGGCGGGAATGCGGGTGCGGAACCCGATGCGCCGCGTGCCCATCCCCTCGAAGCCCGGCTGCGCGGCAAGGTCCCGGCGGAGGCGCCGCGGCTTGTCCAGGGCGACGAGGCGTCCTCCGCAGAACAGGGCCAGTTGCAGGCCGCGGCTCGGGCGGCCCGGATCGAAGGCGTAAGCCGTGATCAGGAACTCCGTCTGCGACAGGCGCTCGACCGACTCGACGGCCCCGCGCAGGGCGGAGGGCAAGGCGAGACCGCGCTCGGTGATCGCCAGCTCGGCCTGCCTCGGCGCGGTCCAGGCGCCGGCGGGTAGAACGCCGATCGCGGTGCGCGCGCGGCTCTCGGCGAGGGCGTCGCGCGCCGTCTCCACGCTGCCCCAGAGGGCGCAGCCGAGGAAGACGACGAGGAAGGTGGCCACCGCCCGCTTCAGCGCGGCCGGCGTCAGGGCATCGATCCGCCGGCGGAGGCGCCGGTAGACCGCGACGTCGAGGGGGCCGAGTAGGGCGGCGACCAGCAGGGCGCCCGCGACGGCGATGCCGGCGTAAGCCGCGCCCGGCCAGTCCGTTGGGCAGGCCCAGCTCGCCAGCATCAGCACCGGCGGATGCGCGAGGTAAAGCACGTAGCTCCAATCCCCCAGCGCGATCACCGCCCGCGCCGCCGGGCGATCCCGGGGGAGGGCGGGCGCGGTGACGGCGGCGCCCACGATCAGGATTGCGGCGACGCCGCCGATCCAGCGCGCGGCGGCGGTGTCGACGAAGGCGCAAAGCACCACCAAGGGCAGGGCCAGCAGCGCGGTCGCCGGACGCACCCACCCCGCCGCGATCAGGCGCGGCAGCAGCAGGCCCCCCGCGAAGGGCGCGCAGGCCGCCGTGACCGGCACGAGGTAGAGCGGCGGCGGCATCAGGCTGCGGCTGTCGGGGGGCAGCAGCGGGAAGGCGACGGCCAGAAGGACCAGCCAGCAGGCGGCGACGGGAACGAGGCGGCGCGCCCACCCCGCCGCGGCGAGCAGGAACAATCCGACGTAGAAGGACAGTTCCAGGGCGAGCGTCCACTCCACGTTGAGCGGCGAGCCGCGCACGCCGCCCGGCGCAAGCGACAGGGCCAGCACCGACACGCCGCCGAAGGGTAGGCCAAAAGCCGCGAAGACGCCGGCGAACAGGGACACGACCGCGAGATAGGTCGGGAAGATGCGCCCGACCCGATGCGCCAGGAACACGAGCGGCGCGTCGCGGGTGACGAGCCGGGCCATCAGGAACCCGGACAGGGCGAAGAAGATCGCCACGCCCCAGACGCCCATCAGGTGGTCCAGGGCCGCGAACGGCCGCCCGGCCCCGCGCAGGGCCTGCCCGTACACCGCGACGTGGTGCACGAGGACGAGGCAAGCCGCGAACGCCCGCAAAATTTGCAGGTTCGCGATCTCCCCACCCGGACGCGCGATCCCGGTGACCGCGGGCCCCGCCTGCATCGGCACGGCGGGCGGTGCCGGCGCGATGGCGGCGGCAAAATCTCGGCGGGGGCGGTCAAGCATCGCTGCGGCTTCGAACGGTGTGCTGAGCCCAGCACATATCAACGCCGATCTCCTTGGAAACAACAAGAAACATGGCCGACCGGCCGGCGAGGTCCACGGTATCGGCCAGGCGTCGCTCGCCAAGTTCGAGCCATGGGTGTCGAAAGCATGGCAGGTTTCGCCGACCTCGACCCGCGTCCAGTGCGCGAGGCGCTGACGGTGGTGGGCGAGCCCAACATCCACGAGCTGCGTGGCCTGTCCTGCCTGCCGCTCGGCGCGCTCCCGGCCCAGCGTAAGGGCTGCGCGGTGACCCGCTCGTTCTCGATTCCGATCGAGGATCGCGCCAGGCGGGAGTCCGGCGCCCGACCGTGGCGGCTCGGCAAGCCCGGGATCGTCACCACCGACCTGATGCTGCTCGACGCCAGCCCGCGCGCTCTGATCGGCCAGCTCGACCGCGAGCGCTCCGGCCTGCTGATGGCAGCGGTCGACGCCTGCAACGCCCGCTTCGGCCGCGGCAGCGTCGTCCCAGCCCGCGCCGGCCTCGTGGAGAAGCGGACGTGGAGCACGAAGTTCGAGATGCGGACGCCGCGCTACACGACGCAGGTCAGCGAGCTGCCGATCGCGGTGGCGGTCTGATGGAGCGCCTGTGCGACCTGCGCGGGCGCCGCCTCGTCGTAGAGTGCCCGCCGTGCAAGCGGCGCGGAACCTACAACCTAGCGCGGTCCCGACAGCGGTTCGGCGAGCTTGCCGGCCTCTCCGACGTGTACCCGCGGCTGACGCAGGCGTACCGCTACCAGAAGCCAGTCGGATCGCGCGAGCCCAACCCGTTCGGTCAGACTTGCCGCGCCGCGATCGGCGTCGAGGGTGGCGACGGGCGCGCAAGCTTGCCCTCGCGGACCTAACCGGTACGCAAGGGCCGCTGCTGGATCAAAAACGACCTGCGCGATACGATCGAGGGAATCAGAAGTTCCTCTTCCACCCACGGGCGGAGGGATTGCCGCGGCGCATGTGCTTCATACGGTGCATACGGTGATGCATGCGGACGGCTTCAACGTTTGAAGCGGCAGATCCTCCCACAGTAAGCGCTGACGTCAGACGCACGGCAGACGCGGTTCCGGCCAGGCCGAGAGCGGACCCGACGACGAAGATCGAAGCAAGGCCGATGGTCTTGAGCATGATGGTCTCCTGATCGTGCGGCACCGCATCATGCTCGCTGATCATCAAACCTCTGATTGCGGTCTGCCATTCCTCCCCCGGCTCAGTACGTGGACTGCGAGACTTGGCGTCAGTCACCTGATCAGGTCATCGTGCCACGTTGTGCAATCACACCACCTGCATCGTGCGCAGTTCGGCGGTCAGATTGTCCAACGTTGGCTGCTCCGTGAGGGACTTGCCACTCCCGTCGCGCCAGACGCCGACTTCGGCGTGCCGCCTTCGCACGTCACCGATGTAGTGGCACCTGTCAATGCGCGCGGGCCGCGGGTCGAGGTCTTCGATCCTAGCGATGGTACTGTGATAATGCGGTTCCAGTAGGGACCGCGCCTTCAAGCTCCGTCCCGCTTCGCGCCTCGCGCAACGACCTTGAGAGCGCCGTCGCGCAAAGGCCGTTGCAGTTTGGCGGCTTCCGGCCATTCCGCCGACAACCACGTCTCGTGTTCGTCGGCAGTGGTGAGGATCGCCGGCATCGCCTTCGGATGGATCTCGCCGACCTCGGCGTTCGGCTCCGTCGTCAGGAAGGCATACAGGTCGTCCACGGTTTCGCCGTCCTTGACCTTGCGGACGGATTTCCACCCGTCGAGCAGGATGCCCGCGAAACACGCCAGCGGGCGGTGCTCTCCAAGCGCGAACCAGATATCGCCGCCGGCTTTCACGTTGAACTCGCTGAAGGAGGTCAGGGGCACGAGGCAGCGATGATGAGGTTTCAACCATCGCCGCCAGTGCGGCGACCGGGTGTTGCGGACATTGGTGACGCCTGCATCGACCTTCTTGCCCTTCAGTGCGAACTCCGGCGACGGCATGCCCCAGCGCATCATCGCCAGCGTGCGTTCTCCTTCCCGCATCCGCACGACCGGTGCCATCGTGTTCGGAAAGATGCCCGGCAGCGGCGGCAGGTTGCCGGCCTCGTCGCGCTGAACGCCGAAGGCTTTCCGGATCGCGTCCTGACCTTTGTTGAGGCTGTAGAGGTTGCACATGCCTGCACCGTGCGACGGTCAGGTCCGCGAGGGCAAGCCCCTCCGTCCGCCCCCGCTACTGACACAGCACACGGCACGGATGCCGCAGCTGAGAAGCGCGGTACGTCTCACCACGCGCGCATGTCTGTCAAAGAGTCCTATCCCGCGCTCGTGAAGCGGACACTCGCGCATCGCCGGTTCACGATGCATGCCCGCTGATCTCACTCTGAATTGCCCATGCCCAGGAGGGGGTGCGAAATCCGTTCCCCGGCATCAAGATGGCATGGTTGGTGCACTGCATTCAAAACACAAGTTGCCCCCGATCTCGCGGCGGCACATCATTCGCGCCCCGGCCCCGGGCCGCCCGTGACGGAAAGTCTCGATGTTGCGTCTGTCGGCTGCCTGCCTAATCGCGGGTGTTCTCCTGTCCACGCCGCTCTCCGCCCAGACCCTGCGTTATGGCATGATGGAGGACCCGGATGCGCTCGACCCGACGCTGGCCCGCACCTTCGCCAGCCGAATGGTCTTCACCGCGCTCTGCGACAAGCTCGTCGACATCGGCACGGACCTGAAGCCGGTGCCGCAGCTCGCGACCGCGTGGGAGCTCTCGTCCGACGAGAAGACGCTCACGATGCATCTGCGGCCGGGCGTGAAATTCCACGACGGCGAGCCTTTGAATGCGGCGGCCGCCAAGTTCTCGATCGAACGCCATCTCAAGATGCCGGGCTCGCAGCGCCGCAGCGAGATCGCGCCGATCGACGCCGTCGAGGTCGTCGACGACCTGACCTTCAAGATCGTCCTCAAGGCGCCGTTCGCCCCGCTCATGGCGCAGTTCACCGACCGCGCCGGAATGATGGTCTCGCCGAAGGCCGCCGAGCGGCTCGGCGACAAGTTCTCGACCGCCCCGGTCTGCGCCGGCCCCTTCAAGTTCGTCGAGCGGGTGCCGCAGGACCGGATCGTGGTCGAGCGTTTCCCGGATTACTGGAACAAGGACCAGATCCACATCCAACGGATCGAGTTCCGCCCGATCCCCGATGCCACGGTACGCCTGACGAACCTGCGCGCCGGCCAGCTCGACATACTGGAGCGCCTGGCCCCGACCGACGTCCCTCAGGTGACCCGCGATGCCAAGCTGAAGCTCGGCTCGGTCTACGAGCTCGGCTTCCAATCGTTGCTGCTCAACCCCGCGAAGGCCAGCTCGCCGCTCGGCGACCCGCGCGTGCGGCAGGCGCTCGAGCTGTCGATCGACCGCAACGCGCTGAACCAGGTGGTGTTCAACGGCGAGTTCCTGGCCGGCAACCAGTGGGTCTCGCCCAAGCATCCGAACTACGTCAAGGAATACCCGGTGCCGAAGCGCGACGTCGCCAAGGCGAAGGCCCTGCTCGCCGAGGCCGGCCAGCCCAAGCCGCAGATCACGCTCTCGGTCTACGCCAACAGCGAGGCGCCGCAGGTCGGGCAGGTGATCCAAGCCATGGCCAAGGAGGCCGGCTTCGACATCAAGATCCAGGCGGCCGACTTCACCACGCTGCTCGACATGGCCGACAAGGGCAACTTCGAGGCCTACCTCTATTCCTGGAGCGGCCGACCGGACCCGGACGGCAACACCTTCAGCTTCCTCGGGTGCAAGACGCCGCTGAACTACACGCGCTATTGCAACGCCGACGCCGACGCGGCGCTCCAGGCCGAGCGTGGCACCGTCGACACGGCCAAGCGTCAGGCCGCCTGGAAGAGCCTGGCCGACCGGGTCTTGACGGATCGTCCGGTCGTCTACCTTCTGCACCGAAAGCTGCTCTGGGCCTACGCGAACAAGCTCACCGGGTTCGTCGCCTACCCGGACGGGCTCGCCCGGTTCACGGGGTTGAAGCTGAACTGATGCTGCGGTTCCTCGCAAGACGCTTGGCGCTCGCGGTCCCGACCCTGATCCTGGCCTCGATGATCATCTTCGCCCTGCAGCAATTGCTGCCGGGCGACACCGCGACCGCTTTGTCCGGTGAGGAGCGCGACCCGGAGGTGATCGCGTTCATCCGCGACAAGTACCACCTCGATCGGCCGCTCCCCGTTCGCTACGGCTACTGGGCGGCGGGCGTCCTCGGCGGCGATCTCGGCGAATCGATCCGCCTGCAGAAGCCGGTCTCGGAACTCGTCGCCGAGAAGCTGCCGGTGACGCTGGAGCTCGCCTGCCTCGCCATGCTGGTGGCGCTCGCCATCGGCGTGCCGATGGGCATCCTCTCGGCGGTCCGGCGCGGCACCTGGGCCGACACGCTGGCCAACGGCGTCGCGCTCTGGGGCCTGTCGATCCCGAACTTCTGGCTCGGCATCCTGATGATCCTGCTGTTCTCGGTGCAGCTCGGCTGGCTGCCGGCCTCCGGCTACGTGCCGCCCTCCGAGAGCTTGTGGGAGAACCTCAAGGCGATGGCGATGCCGGCCTTCGTGCTCGGCAACGCGATCAGCGCGGTGATGATGCGCCACACCCGGGCGGCGATGCTCGGCGTGCTCGGCTCCGACTACGTCCGCACGGCGCGCGCCAAAGGCGTCTCGCCCCTGCGGCTCGTGCTGCGGCATGCGCTGCCCAACGCCGCGATCCCGATCATCACGCTCGGCGCCCTCGAGTTCGGGCAGCTGCTGTCCGGCGCGGTTCTGACCGAGCAGATCTTCTCGGTGCCGGGCTTCGGGAAGCTGATGGTCGACGCCGTGTTCAATCGCGACTTCGCCACCGTGCAGGGCGTCGTGATCTGCACCGCCGCCACCTATGTCGGCCTCAACCTCGCCGCGGACGTGCTGGCGGCGGTCGTCAACCCGAAGCTGAGGCGGGCATGAGCGGGATCGATCGCGACGGCGCCGCGCTCCTGCCGTCCCCCACGGTGGCGAAGGGACGACGGGTGCCTCTGCCCCGCGAGCCCGGTACGCTCCGCGCCTTCTGGCGCCGGCTGCGGGCGCGGCGGAGCGCCGTGGTCGGGCTGGTCATCGTCGTCGGGCTCGTCCTGATGGCGGTGTTCGCTGCATGGATCGCGCCCTACGACCCGACGGAGACCGATTGGGGCGCGGTGCGAGCCGCCCCGTCGCTCTCCCACCCGTTCGGCGGCGACGAGGTCGGGCGCGACGTGCTCGCGCGCATCGTCTACGGGGCGCGGGCCTCGCTCGGTGCCGGCCTCGTCTCGGTGGCGCTCGCCGTCTCGCTCGGCCTGCCGCTGGGGCTCGTCGCCGGCTATGCCGGCGGCTGGGTCGACGGGGCGATCATGCGGCTCACCGATGCGTTGCTGGCGATCCCGTTCCTGATCCTGGCGATCGCGCTCGCAGCCTTCCTCGGTCCGAGCCTGACCAACGCCATGGTGGCGATCGGCCTGTCGGCGACCTCCACCTTCGTCCGGCTCACCCGCGCGCAGGTCCAGGCGGTGGCGGCGGAGGAGTTCGTGGAGGCGGCGCGCTCGGTCGGCAACCCGCCCTGGCGGATCGCGCTGGTGCACATCCTGCCCAACATCGTGCCGGCGATCCTGGTCCAGGCGACGCTCACCATCGCGGCGGCGATCATCGCCGAAGCGAGCCTGTCGTTCCTCGGGCTCGGCCAGCAGCCGCCCGAGCCGAGCTGGGGCGCGATGCTCAACGTCGCCAAGAATTTCCTCGACCAGGCGCCGTGGATGGCGATCTGGCCCGGGCTGTCGATCTTCCTCGCCGTGCTCGGCTTCAACCTGTTCGGCGACGGCCTGCGCGACGCCCTCGATCCGAGAGGCAGGACCTGATGGCGGCGGAGATGGGCGGCGCCCCCCTCCTCGAGGTCCGCGACCTCGCGGTCGCCTTCGACACCGACGGCGGTGCCGGCCACGCCGTCAACGGCGTGTCCTACGCGCTTCGCGAGGGCGAGACGCTCGGAATCGTCGGCGAATCCGGCTCGGGCAAGAGCGTGCACGTGCTGGCGATGCTCGGGCTGATCCCGCGCCCGCCCGGCCGGATCACCGGCGGGCAGGTGCTGTTCCAGGGGCGCGACCTCCTGAGCCTTCCCGAGAAGGCCCTGCGCCGGGTGCGCGGCGGCGAGATCGGGTTCGTGTTCCAGGACCCGATGAGCTCGCTCAACCCCGGCATGACCGTGGCGGCGCAGATCATCGAGCCGCTGCGCATCCATCTCGGCCTCGACCGCCGCGCCGCCCGCGCGCGGGCACGGGAGCTCCTCGACCTCGTCCGCATCCCGAATGCGGCCGGCCGCCTCGACCAGTACCCTCACGAGTTCTCCGGTGGCCAGCGCCAGCGCGTGATGATCGCCGTCGGCCTCGCATGCCGGCCGAAGATCCTCATCGCCGACGAGGCGACGACGGCCCTCGACGTGACGGTGCAGGCCGAGATCGTCGCGCTGGTCCAGGACCTGAAGCGCGAGATCGGCATGGCGATCATCTGGATCACCCACGATCTGGGCGTCGTCGCCGGCATCAGCGACACGGTGCAGGTGATGTATGCCGGGCGCATCCTCGAGCGCGGCCCGGTGGACGACGTCTTCGCCGACCCGCGCAGCGCCTACACCCTCGGTCTGCTGCGCTCGCTGCCCGACCTCACACGGGGGCGGGCCGGGCGCGGGCGCCTGCGTCAGATCGAGGGCGCTCCGCCGGACATGCGCGTCCCGCCGCCCGGCGACCCGTTCGCGCCGCGCAACGCCTACGCGACCGCCCGCTGCCGCTCCGAGATGCCTCCGCTGGTCCAGGCGAAGGGCGCCGCGCCGGGTCATCTCGTGGCCGCCTGGTACGACCTTCCCGAAATCCTCTCCCACGAAGCGGAGCGTGCGCGGTGATGCGGGCCTCGGACGAACCGATCATCTCGGTGCGCAACCTGTCGAAGCACTATCCGCTGCGGTCGTGGTGGGGCGGCAAGGGGTCCGTGTTCCGGGCGGTGGAGAATGTCAGCTTCGACATCCGCCCCGGCGAGACCCTTGGGCTCGTAGGCGAATCCGGCTCGGGGAAGTCCACGATCGGTCGCGCCGTGACCATGCTGAACCCGCCGACCGAAGGCAGCGTCGCTTTTGAGGGCACGGACCTGGCCATGCTTTCGGCCAAGGCGATGCGCGCGAAACGCGCCCGGATCCAGACTGTGTTCCAGGATCCCTACGCGGCTCTGAACCCGCGGATGAGCGTCGGCGACTACGTCTCCGAAGCGTTCAAGCTGCACCGGCCGGACATGAGCCGTGCCGAGCGCCGCGAGGCGGTGGCCGGGCTGTTCGAGCGCGTCGGACTGGAGCCGCGTTTCGCCGGGCGGTTCCCGCACCAGTTCTCCGGCGGCCAGCGCCAGCGCGTCTGCATCGCCCGCGCCATCGCGCTCAAACCGAGCTTCATCGTCGCCGACGAGCCGATCGCGGCGCTCGACGTCTCGATCCAGGCCCAGGTGGTCAACCTGTTGCAGGACCTACAGGCCGAGCTCGGCCTGTCCTACCTGTTCATCTCTCACGACCTGCGCATGGTGCGCTACCTGTGCCACCGGGTCGCCGTGCTCTGGCGCGGCCGCATCGTCGAGCTGGCCGAGAGCGACGCGCTCTACGACGACCCGCGCCATCCTTACACCCGCCGCCTGCTCGGCGCCGTACCGGTGCCTGTGCCGGCGGTCGAGCGGGCGCGCCTGGCCGCCGAGAGCGCCGCACCGGCTTCCGCCATCGCCGAAGGCGGCGACCTCGTCGAGGTCGCGCCCGGCCATTGGGTCGCCACCCTACCTGAGGATCGCCCATGAGGAATTTCGAGGGACCGGGCCGCTCGCCCGTCTACGCGGCGCAGGCCGCGGTCGCGACCTCGCATCCGGCTTCGACGCTGGTGGCGATCGAGACCCTGCGCGCGGGCGGCAACGCCGTCGATGCGGCGATCGCGGCGGTGGCGGTGCAATGCGTCGTCGACCCGCTGATGACCGGCATCGGCGGCGACTGCTTCGCGCTGTATTTGCCCAAGGGCGCCTCGGTGCCGGTGGCGATCGACGGCTCCGGCCGCAGCCCGGCGGCGGCCGACGCCGCGTGGTACCGCGAACACGGCGTCGCGATCGAGCCGGATTCCCCGCACGCGGTGACCGTGCCCGGCGCGGTGGCGGCGTGGCAGAAGCTCGTCGCAGACCACGGCACCCGTTCGCTCGGCGAGCTGCTGCAGCCGGCGATCCGGCTGGCCGAGGAGGGCTTTCCCGTCCAGCCGCGGGTCGGCTGGGACTGGGCGCGCAACGTCGCCCGCGTCGCAGGCGATCCCCACGCCGCCGCCACCTACCTCATCGACGGCCGCGCGCCCGCGATCGGCACGGTGGTGCGATTGGAAGAACTCGCCGCGACGCTCCGGCGGATCGCCCGCGAGGGCGCGCGCGGTTTCTACGAGGGGCCGGTGGCCGACGACCTCGTCGGTCGCCTGCGGCAACTCGGCGGCCTCCACACCCTGGAGGATTTCGCGCGCGCCGCACCGGACGTGGTCACCCCGATCAGCACGCGCTACCGCGGCTACGACGTCTACGAGTGCCCGCCCGCCGGCCAGGGGCTCGCGGCGCTGATGATGCTCAACGTGCTGAAGCCCTTCGACGTGGCGGGGCTCTCGGACCTCGACCGGGTCCACCTCTTCGCCGAAGCCTGCAAGCAGGGCTACCACCACCGCGACGCGCTGTTCGGCGACCCGGCGCTCCAGGCGATCCCGGTGGAGCACCTGCTTTCCGACGCCTGGCAGGCCGCCGCCCACGGGGCGATCGACATGGGCCGGGCGCAGGCGCCCACGCTTTATCCCGAGATCCGCGCCGAGGTCGCGGCCCGCGCGCACAAGGACACGGTCTACCTCTGCGTGGTCGACCGGGACGGCAACGCGATCTCGCTGATCAACTCGATCTTCCAGGGCTTCGGCTCCGGCATCCTCGGGCCGTCGAGCGGCGTGCTGCTGCACAACCGCGGCCTGTCGTTCCGCACGGAAGCCGGCCACCCCAACACGATCGGCCCGTCCAAGCGCCCGATGCACACCATCATCCCCGGCATGCTGATGCGGAACGGACGCGCGGTCGCGCCCTTCGGCGTGATGGGCGGGCACTACCAGGCGATGGGCCACGTCGAGCTGCTGACCGGGCTGATCGACCGCGGCCTGGACCCGCAAGAGGCGCTCGATGCGCCGCGCAGCTTCGCCTACGGCGGTACCCTGGAACTCGAAGGCGGCCTCTCCGGCCTCACCGCCGAGCTGAAAGGCCGCGGCCACGACGCACTCCCCGCGCCCCTGCCGCTCGGCGGCGGTCAGGTGATCTGGATCGACCATGAAGCCGGCATGCTCGCGGCCGGCTCGGACCCCCGCAAGGATGGCAGCGCGCTGGGTTACTGAGGCCGCTCGACGCTTGGTCTGCCCCGGGTCGGGACTCCGATGTCGGACCGTGAGACAGCAAGGGGGCTCCAGTCGCGACACCGTTGACCTGCCGGTGACAGATCAAGAGCACCGTGCTTTCGAACCGGGCTCGGGGCCGGTTCGCTGGAGAGATGAACGAAGCACCCGTCATCCCGCGATCAGATCGGGGGCGGGCCTGCTTTTTTGGTAGCGTTCCATTAAGTGCCTGCTAACTGCAAGCCGACACCCTTGGACGCATGTCGAAGCGTACCAAGCGAGCTACACGAGCCCTTCTCTGGATGGCGGCGTTGACCCTCTGCGGTTTCGCAGCGGTCATGCTGATGCAAGCCAATCGACCGCCGGATCAGGTAGCAAGGCGGACGACGGACGGAGATCCGATCACGACCGGCTCGATACAGCCCGCACCCATGCGCTGGTGTGGAGCGGCTGCGTGGTGCCGGTGATAAGCTTTCGTTGATCGCAACCCAATCAATGCCAGC
The DNA here is from genome assembly GCF_008039885.1 of Methylobacterium sp. WL103. Lineage (NCBI taxonomy): Bacteria > Pseudomonadati > Pseudomonadota > Alphaproteobacteria > Hyphomicrobiales > Methylobacteriaceae > Methylobacterium > Methylobacterium sp. WL103. Next base: position 4,691 of record NZ_VRUX01000032.1, on the reverse strand, counting down.
AAGAAATGCAACGCCAGCAAGAAATGGCTTTTTATTTTTGATCCGTGTTGAACTCGGACAGCATCAACCGCGTTCGAACTCCGATTACCAGGATCGGAGAAACGCAATATGCGCACCAAGACCTTCGCTATCGCAGCCTCGCTCGTTCTGTCGCTCTCGGGTGCCGCATTGGCTCAGACTGCTGCTGGGAGCGGAAGCACCGAGGGCAATATGAACAACCCCGGCAGTGTGAAGAGCAATTCCGAAAAGGGCTCGACAGGTTCGGCGACTGGAGCCGCGATGGGTGCCGATCGCATGGCAGCACCTGGCGCCAGCGGTGGCGCTTCCACTGCCACCACCGGAGCGCCGGCTGGAAGCACGGGTGGCAACGGTGTGACCGGAAGCGGCGCTGCTCCCAGCGCTAAGTAAGGACGACGACGGTCCCGCCAGCCCGTAATTGCTTCGGGCTGCGGGACTGCCTTTTATGGCGATCGACTATCGTTCCGATCCGAACGAAGGATTCGGGAAGCTACCCTGCGCCCCTGGAGGCGTTTCCGTTCGGATTGGTTCCGGGGGTAGCGGTGAGGGCAGCGATCTGGTTCGATGGCGCGCTTTCAAAGGAAAGCGCGATCTCGACCCGGACAGCCTCGTCTTCATCGACGAGACCGCTGCCGCGATGACCATGGTGCGGCCCTACGATCGGTACGAACAGGGCGAGCGCTGCCGAATCTGCATGCCGTACGGGCACGACTAGACCACCACCGTCACCGCTGCCCTTCGCACGAGCGGCCTCGTCGCCACCACCCTGTTCAATGGTGCGACGAGCGGCGAGCGCTTCCTGGCTTACGTTTCTGACATGCTAATCCCGATGCTGAAGCGTGGCGATCCTGTCATCCGCAATGACTAGAGCGTCCACAAGGCGACCGGGGTGAGGGAGGCCATCGAGGCGGCGTGTGCCCACCTCCTCTATCTCCCGGCCTACAGCCCGGACTTCAACCCGTGTATGGATGGCTCCTGCGGGTCAAGGATGTCGGATCGGTTCGGGTGAACTGGTCGGTTGCGGCCATGTATACGGCGTCTGATCTGCAGCGGGATCGCTGCGCGCCCTGATGAAGTCCGCTTGGAGAACAGGTCCCACTCAATCGAGCGCGCTCGAAACGCTTCGGATTGATCGGGGTGTCCTGGTTCTTCCTCTCCGTTTGTTCGCCATCACCTCACGTCGCCCTGACCGTTCGTTCAGCCGTTCAGGCGGTGGTCGCCTGCGGCTGGTAGCGTGAACCGTCCCTGAGGACAGCGAAGATCGTTCTTGCCATGCGATGTGCCAACGCGATGGCGGCGACTTTCGTCTTCTTTCGGGCCAGCATGTCGGACAGCCAGTCCTGTCTCGGGCCGCACCTGGATCTCACCATGATCTGCGACATGGCGCCTAGATAAAGCAGCCGCCGAATATACCGGTTGCCCATCTTCGAGATTCGCCCGATCCTCTGTTTACCGCCGGTGGAATGCGGCTTGGGGGTCAGGCCGAGCCAGGCGGCATAGTCCCTCGCGCAGTCGAAGTTACCGACGTCCGGCGTCGTCGCTGCGATGATCGTCGCCGAGAGCTTGCCGACGCCCGGGATCGTCGCCAGACGCTGGCTCGTCTCGCATTGGGCGTGTTTCGCTTCGATCTCGCCCGTCAACCGCTCGATCCGCGTATCGGTGTCGACCAACTGCTCGAAGAGCAGACTGACGGGCAATCGGGCCGCGTCCGGCAGTTGGTGCAGTTGCGTCCTCAGCCGATCGACATTCTGCGCGCCCTTGGCTGCGATGATGCCGAACTCCGTCATGTGAGCGCGGATCGCGTTGCCGATCTGCGTGCGCTGGCGGACCAGCAGATCCCGCGTGCGGTGGAGAACCAGGACCGCAGAGCAGGCTTCGCTCTTCACCGCGACAAACCGCATGGAGGGACGCGTGACCGCTTCACAAATGGCGGCCGCGTCGGCTGCGTCCGTCTTCCCGCGCTTCACATAAGGCTTTACGTAAGACGGTGGCATCAGCCGGACGTCATGACCCAGTTCCTGAAGCCTGCGCCCCCAGTCGTGAGCGCCCCCGCAAGCTTCCATGCCGACCAAACATCGCGGCTGCTTCTCGAAAAACGCGAGTAGCTGGCTTCGACGGAGTTGGCGACGCACGAGAACACGACCGCTCGCATCGACACCGTGGATTTGGAAAACGCTCTTCGCGAGGTCGATACCGACCGTAACAAGTTCGGACATGGGTGGCTCCTCAGCTTGAGGCGACAACATCCCGACTATGCCCCAACGCAACGCCGGGAGCAGGAGCCATCCACACCATCAATCGAGAAAGCCTTCGCCAACCTGAAGGCGCTCCTGCGAACGGCGGCGGCGCGCACCGTCCCAGACCTCTGGGCCGCAATCCAAAACGTTTTCAAAGTCTTCCGCCGGTATGAATGCCGAAACGACATCGCCGCCACCGGGTACGATGCCGTCGACCCAACATGATCGGCAACGGCTCTCGCCCGCGCACGGGTGGCTGACGAAGCGGGCGGACGCGCCGTTATCGGACCTGTCATAGGTTAGAGCGGCACAACCGCGCCGTGTGCCATGTTCCTCGCCGAGCCCGCCGGACGCCGTCCGGCAGAGGCGCCCGATCCTCGCCGCGGTGGGACCGGGGCGTCCGCTCATCGAAGCGAGGTCTGCATCTTGGCGAGGTCTGCATCTTGAGCGAGCGGGTTCTGATCACGGGGGGCGCCGGCTTCATCGGCACGCACCTGACGGCCGCGTTGCTCAAGCGCGGACACCAGGTCCGCGTCCTCGACAGCCTGATCGAGCAGGTGCACGGAAGCCAGGGGCAGACGCGTCCGGCCGCACTCAGCCCGGAGGCCGAGTTCGTGGCCGGCGACGTGCGCGACGGCGCGCTGGTGGCCCAGGCGCTGCGGGGCATCGACTCCGTCGTGCACCTCGCCGCCGAGGTCGGCGTCGGGCAGAGCATGTACGCGGTCGAGCGCTACGTCTCGGTCAACGATTGCGGTACGGCCGCACTGTTCCAGGCGCTGATCGAGCGTCCGGTGCGGCGCGTCGTCGTCGCCTCCTCGATGAGCATATACGGCGAGGGCCTCTATCGGGCCGCAGACGGCACCATCGTCCAGTACGCCGTGCGCCGGGCGCGCAAGCCCGGAGACCCGTGGGACCCGCTGGATGCAGGCGGGCGACCGCTGGTGCCGGTGCCGACCCCGGAATGGAAGGCGCCGACCCTCGCCTCGGTCTACGCCCTCACCAAGTACGTGCAGGAGCGCCTGACCCTCACCCTGAGCCCGGTCTACGGCATGGAGGGCGTGGCCCTGCGGCTTTGGAACGCCTACGGGCCCGGCCAAGCCCTCTCGAACCCCTATACCGGCGTGCTGGCGATCTTCGCCTCGCGGCTCCACAACGGGCAGCCGCCGATGATCTTCGAGGACGGCGAGCAGCGCCGCGACTTCGTCCACGTGGAGGACGTCGCGGAGGCCTTCGTTCTGGCGCTGGAGCACCCGGCGGCGGCGGGCCAGGTCTACAACGTCGGCAGCGGCGAGGACCGCTCGGTGCGGGAGGTGGCGCAGATCCTCGCCCGCGCCATGGGCCGGCCAGGGCTGGCACCCGAGGTCGCGGGCAAGGCGCGCACCGGGGACATCCGCCACTGCATCGCCGACATCGGCAAGATCCGGGCGGAGCTCGGCTACCGGCCGCGGCGCGACTTCGCGGCGGGCGTGGCGGAGCTCGCCGCCTGGGTCGCGGACCGCGAGGCGATCGACCGCGTGAACGAGGCACGCGGCGAGCTTGAAGCCCGGGGCCTGGTTGCGTGACGGCGCAGGAGCCCGAAGCGGCGCCGTCGCCGCGCACCGTCCTGATCACCGGCGGGGCCGGCTTCATCGGCGCGAACCTCGCCGACCGGCTCGCCCGGGCCGGGCACCGCGTCGTCGTCTACGACGCCCTCAGCCGCCCCGGGGTCGCCGCGAACCTCGCCTGGCTGCAGGCGAGCCATCCCGACCGGATCGACGCCGTGGTCGCCGACATCCGCGACGCGAACCGGCTCGGTGCGTGCGTCGCCGACGCGGACGCGGTCTTCCACCTCGCCGCGCAGGTCGCGGTGACGACGAGCCTGACTGCGCCGCTGACCGACTTCGCGGTCAACCTCGGCGGCACCCTCAACCTGCTCGAGGCCCTGCGCCGACGCGGCGGCCGGGTGCCGCTGGTCTTCGCCTCGACCAACAAGGTCTACGGCGACCTGCACGACGTCGACCTCGCGCCCTCCGGCGACGCCTACCTGCCGAGCGACCCGGACGTCCGGCGCTGGGGTATCGGGGAGGACCGGCGCCTCGACTTCCACACGCCCTACGGCTGCTCGAAGGGCGGCGCCGACCAGTACGTGCTCGACTACGCCCGCAGCTTCGGCATCCCAGCGGTGGTGATGCGGATGAGCTGCATCTACGGTCCGCGCCAGATGGGCACGGAGGACCAGGGCTGGGTCGCGCACTTCCTGATCAGCGCGCTGGAGCAGCGCCCGATCATCATCTACGGCGACGGACGCCAGGTCCGCGACATCCTCCACGTCGCCGACGCGGTGGAGGCCTACCGCGCGGCCTGGGCCGGAATCGACCGGGTCGCCGGCCGGGCGTTCAATCTCGGCGGCGGTCCGGCCAACGCCGTGAGCCTGCGCCAGGTGGTGGCGCATATCGA
>NZ_VRUX01000329.1:0-4834 GCF_008039885.1 Methylobacterium sp. WL103 | reverse complement strand
GCGGCGAGCCGCGCGGCCAGGATCGCGCCGAAGGGGAGGGCGAGCCCGGAACGGCCGGTGTCGACCACCACGACGGCGCCCTCCGGCACCGCTTCGACGGCTTGCGCGAGCGAGTGCGAGACCGCGCCCCGCGACGGGATCATCCGCAGCGTCACGGCCGGCCCGACGGCGCGGCCGGAGCCGGCGAGGCCGGAGAGCGAGCAGGCCGGCACGCCGCGGCGCGCCAGGGCGCGGGCGAGGCTCGCCACGGTGACCGCGGAGAGGGCGTCGCGCAGGGTCGGATCGAGGGCCATCGAGGTGCAATCTCCGGGCGGGCCGCATGGCGCCCGCGTGGCTCAAACTGGGTCGCGCGGGTGCGCGGGCAAGGCGCCCTCACCCTGATGACGTCTCGGCGACACCCATCACGCGCGAAGCCGCCGAATCGAATCCGGGGGCGCCGTCATAATCGAGTGGTCGCCACCATCTCGATCTCGACGCGCGCGCCCAACGGGAGGGCCGCGACTCCGATGGTGGTGCGCGCCGGGTAGGGCTCGGCGAAGTGCTCGGCGTAGACCCGGTTCATGGCGGTGAAATCGCCCATGTCGGTCAGGAACACGTTGCACTTCACCACGTCGCCGAAATCGAGGCCGGCCGCCGTCAGCACGGCGCCGAGGTTGTGGAAGCATTGGCGCACCTGCGCCTCGATCCCGCCTTCAACCAGGCGTCCGGTCGCGCCGTCGAGCGGCGTCTGGCCCGAGAGGTAGACCGTCCCGTCCACCACGACACCGTGCGAATAGGGGCCGACGGCTGCGGCACCCGGTGCCGTCACGGCTGTTCGACTCACCGTCGTCTCCCCCCTCGATGCGATCGCGCGTCGACACCTCATCGCCCGTCCAAGCCGCCCCAACAATGCCTTTGGCGCGGACAGCCCGCCTCGGCGGTCGGGTACGCTGGTCAGCTGATCGGCGCAGCGAAGATCCGGGCGGCGGCGGGGCGCTGCGCGAGCGCATCGTACCAGCGCCGGATCTCCGGCCGCTCGACGCGCTCGGCCGGCAGGGCGAGCCAGCGGTGGGCGGCGCAGCCCAGCGCGATGTCGGCGATCGAGAAGCGCGCGCCGACGACGAAGGCGCGGCCGGCCAGATGCCGGTCGAGGATCGCGGCGAGCGCCTCCGACCGTTCTAGCGAATCGGCGATCAGCGCGTGGTCGCGGGTCTCCGGCGTCGCACGGTAGAGCTGCCAGAAGGCGTCGCGCATCGCCGGGGTGAAGCTCGTCGCCTGCCAGTCGAGCCATTGCTGGACCTGCGCCCGCTCGCGCCGGTCGTCGGGCAGGCGCAACGCGCCCTCCGCCCCGTCGGCGAGGTAGCGCAGGATCGCGTTCGACTCCCAGAGCGCGAAACCGTCCTCCTGCAGCACCGGCACCAGGCCGTTCGGGTTCATCGCCCGGTAGGCGGGGTCCGCGACCACGCCGTGCGCACCGCCGGCCTCGACCCGCTCGTAAGCCAGGCCGGATTCGTCGAGGCCCCACAGGGCCTTCTGCACGTTGACGGAGTTCGCCCGCCCCCAGAGCCTGCGCATCGGCTTAGTCCCGCTCGCTCATCTTCGGGGGGTAGGCGTGCACGCCGCCGTTCGGATCGGTGACCCGGGTGCCGCCGCGATCCGCCGCGACGTAGCCCGGGCCGACCGGCACCTTGCCGTGGCCTCCGGGGATGTCGAGGACGTAGGTCGGCTGGGCCAGCCCCGAGAGCCGGCCGCGGAGCGTGCGCATCAGAGCCTGCCCGGCGTCGAGGCCGGTGCGCAGGTGGGCGGTGCCGGGCGCGAGGTCGCCATGGTGCAGGTAGTACGGCTTGATCCGGTTCTCGACGAAGGCCCGCATCAGCGCCTCCAGCACCGTGGCGTCGTCGTTGATGCCGGCCAGCAGCACCGTCTGGCTCACCATCGGGATGCCGGCGTCGACCAGCCGCGCGCAGGCGGCCTGCGCCTCGGCGCCGAACTCGCGGGCGTGGTTGGCGTGCAGGGCCACGAACACCGCCCGGCCGAATCCTTTCAGCGCCGCGACGAGGGTGTCCGTCACCAGGGCGGGGCTCACCACCGGCACCCGCGTGTGAACGCGCAGGACCTTGACGTGCGGGATGGCGCCTAGGCGCCGCGCGATGTCGGCGAGGCGCCGCGGCGAGAGCGCGAACGGGTCTCCGCCGGTGAGCACGACCTCCCAGATCGCCGGGTCGGCTGCGATGTAGGCCAGCGCCGCGTCCAGCTCGGCCTCGCTCAGCGTGCCCGCGCCCTCCGGCCCGACCACCTCGCGGCGGAAGCAGAAGCGGCAATAGACTGGGCAGACGTGGAGCGGCTTCAGAAGCACCCGGTCCGGGTAGCGGTGGACGAGGCCGGGCAGCTTCTCGTGGACCGCGTCGCCGATCGGGTCGGCCCGCTCCTCGGGCGCCGTCACGACCTCTTCGGCGCGGGGCACGAACTGGCGGGCGATCGGGTCGTGCGGATCGGACGGGTCGATCAGCTCGGCCATGTCCGGCGTGATCGACACGGCGTAGCGCGCGGCCACCGCCCGCAGGGCCGGCAGCTCGGCCGGGGAGACCAGCCCCGCCGCGGCGAGGTCGTCCGGGCTACGAAGCGGGCGGTTCATCGCGTCCCGCCCGCCACGGGCGTCCAGATCACGTCCTCGATATGCGGCGCGCCGGCGGCCAGCATCACCAGGCGGTCGAAGCCGAGCGCGCAGCCGGACGCTTCCGGCATGACGGCCAGCGCCGCGAGGAAGTCGGCGTCGATCGGGTAGGTCTCGCCGTAGACGCGCTCTTTCTCCGCCATCTCGGCGGAAAAGCGCCGGCCCTGCTCGGCGGCGTCGGTCAGCTCGCCGAAGGCGTTGGCGAGCTCGACGCCGCAGGCATAGAGCTCGAAACGCTCCGACACCCGCGGGTCGTCGGCGCTCGGCCGCGCCAACGCCGCCTCGCTGACCGGGTACTCGCACAGGATGGTCGGGCGCCCTTGGCCGAGATGCGGCTCGATCCGCGCCACGAGCACGCGGCTGAACAGGTCGGCCCAGGTGTCGTCGTCCGCGACGCGAAGGCCCGTCCGCGCGACGGCCGCCGCGAGCCCGTCGCGATCGGTCGCGTCGTCAGGAGACACCGTCGCGAGAAGGTCGATCCCCGCATGCCGGTCGAAGGCCTCGGCCAGCTTCAGCCGCTCGGGCTCGGCGAAGGGATCGCAAATCCGGTCGCGATGGCGCAGCCGCGCCGTCCCGGCGGTCTCGGCCGCGAGCCGCAGGAGGTCGGCGCAGTCGGCCATCAGCACGGCGTAGGGCTCGGCCGCCCGATACCATTCGAGCATCGTGAACTCGGGATGGTGCAGCGGCCCGCGCTCGCGGTTGCGGAAGACGTGGCCGAGGCTGAACAGCCGCGATTCACCGGCCGCCAGCAGCTTCTTGCAGGCGAATTCCGGCGAGGTGTGGAGGTAGAGCGGCGCACGCAAGCCGTCGCCGCCGATCGCCTCGGTGGCGAAGGCGGAGAGGTGCGCCTCGTTGCCGGGCGAGACCTGGAGGCAGGCGGCTTCGACCTCGACGAAGTCGCGCGCCGCGAAGTGGCCGCGGAACGCATGGGCGATGCGGTTGCGCAGCAGCAGCAGCGGGCGCCGGTCGGCGTGCCGGTGCGGCGCCCACCAGGGGGAGGGGGCGTCCGTCACCGGGCAGCCCTGCACAGAGAGGCCTTGCACCGAGCGGACCTTGGATCGGCGGATCGGACGTTTCCGGCTTCGAACACGCGCGCTCCCGGCGGACCGATACTGGCGCGGCTGGCAACCGGGCCGCGGATAGGATAGTGCCGGAGCCCGATATCGCTCTCGAGGGATATGCCTCTCCCGCGGGGCACCGCGCTAGGCGCGCGAACCCCGCCTTGTCAACGCAGGACCTGACCCCGTGAAGGTGATCGCTTCTACCCTCCGCAAGGGCAACGTCGTCGAGAAGGACGGCAAGCTCTACGTGATCCTGTTCGCGGAGAACATCCATCCCGGCAAGGGCACCCCGGTGACGCAGCTCGACATGCGCCGCATCACCGACGGCGTGAAGGTGTCCGAGCGCTACCGCACCACCGAGCAGGTCGAGCGCGCCTTCGTCGAGGACAAGGAGCACACCTTCCTCTACAGCGACGGCGAAGGGTTCCACTTCATGAACCCCGAGAGCTACGAGCAGATCCAGGTTCCGCCCGACGTGGTCGGCGACGCCGCCCCCTACCTGCAGGAGGGTATGGCCGTGATGGTCTCGCAATACAACAACGTGGCGCTGACGATCGAGCTGCCGCAGCGCGTGGTCCTCGAAGTGGCCGAGACCGAGCCGGCGATGAAGGGGCAGACCGCCTCCTCATCCTACAAGCCGGCCACCCTCTCGAACGGCGTCCGCACCACCGTGCCGCCGCACATCGCCACCGGCACCCGCATCGTGGTGATGACCGCCGACGGCGCCTACGTCGAGCGCGCCAAGGACTGACAGACCTCGGCCTTCGAGCGATCTACGGCGCCGGCGCCGTGCCCTCGGAGGCCTCGTAGCAGCGCTGCGAGAGGCCCTGTGCCCGCACCCGCTCGGGCGCGGTGAAGCCGCGGCCCTCCACCGACCACAGGCCTTCCTTACGCAGGGCGTCGCCGGTGCAGCGGGCCGCGATCCGGCACAAAGCCGGCTCGCCGCCGGTGCGGGTGCAGGTCTCGACGTAGTCCGCCCGGAACTTCGCTAAACCGGCACGAGGATGCGGCCCGGTCACCGCGACGAGGCCGGTCAGCGCACCCAGAAGCAGCGGCTGGTGTAGGAGATAGATCGCCAGGCTGTGGCGCCCGGCGAAGGCCGCCGCCCGCGCGCCCCGGC
>NZ_VRUX01000328.1:0-4841 GCF_008039885.1 Methylobacterium sp. WL103 | reverse complement strand
GCCGCCAGCGACCCGACGACGAGGCGCCAGGTGCCGCCGGCCGTGTCGGCGCGCTTGCGCAGGTCGGGGCAGCGGATTGCGAGGATCGCGGCGAACGTCGCGTCTACCACCTCGACCTGCCCGGGATCGCCCGCGATCCCGAGGCGCAGGAGCGGCGCCTGCGCCTCGCGCGCCCTCAGGTCGTCGAGGTTCCAGTCGCGGTGCACGCCCGGCCCGGTGATCTCGAGGCGGTCGCCGAGGCGCAGGGTCACGTCGTGCGGCGCGGCGCTCCGGCCGTCGAACCAGCGGCCGGAAGCGGTGCTCGACGGCATCAGAACCCGATCTGCAGCGCGCCGCCCACGTCGAGCGCGTCGGCGAGGCCTTCGTTGAGGCCGCTGCCCGGCCCGTGCGTCGCCGCCAGGATCCGGTTCAGGCCGTCCGCGTCGGCGATGTGGGTCGTGGTCGCGACCGCGGCCCAAAGTCGGGCCTGGACGATGAGCACGTGCAGCACCGCGAAGGAGAGCGCGCCGCCGAGATAGAGCAGGCCGCCGCCGAGCGCCGCCGCCCAGGCGAAGCCGTCGCCGCCGGCGGCCCGCGCTGCGAGACCGGCGAGGAGCGCGATCAGCCCGACCACCGCGACGAATCCGAGGAGCGACAGCGCGTAGACGAGGTAGGGCCAGTAGAACTGCCGCGCCCGAAGGGTCGAGACGAGGCGGACCGGGCCCAGGCTTGCGGCGTTCAGACTCGCGGCGTTCATGAACACCTTGGCTTCGCGCGCGCGGTAGAGCGGAACCAGCAGGAGCGCGAGCGGAAGGCAGCACCCGGCCGTGACGCCGAGCGCGATCCCGAGGGTCGCGACGCGGCTGCCGCGATAGGCCGGGTTGAGGATGAGGTCGCCGGCCTTGCCGCCGGGCTTGGGCAGGATCAGGTCGGTCGGCAGGGTGAAGTCGTTGGCGGCGAGCAGCGCCAGCAGCACGGCGAGCACCGGCCCGAACGCCACCGCGTAGAACAGCAGCCACGGCCCGACGAGCGAGCGCCCGCGCGCATCAGACGCCATCCGGCTCGTGCCGACCCGGGTGTGGCCGATGCGGTAGCGTTCGAGGCTGGCGCGCATGAACGGGTAGGCGAGGCCCAGCGTCGCGAGCGTCAGCGTCCACCACAGGGCGGCGCGCGCGGCGTAGACGAGGCCCGATCCGTCCTGGCCGAGGCGGATGCCGCGCCACAGGGTGCGCATCGCCCGATAGCGCCGGCCGCGATAGATCGCGAACTGCCCGACCAGGAACAGCAGCACGAAGGAGAGGATCGCCGAGTACGGCGCCAGCGCCGGCAGGGCGACGGCGAGGCCGAACAGGCCGACATAGATCACGATCAGCAGCGCGAGCGCCACGAGGAAGCCGAGGAAGAGCTCGCGCCCGGTGCCGGTATATTCCGCCGGGCTGCCGTCGACGACGGTTCGGCTCCAGAAGAAGCGCCGCAGGTCGGTCATGTACCAGAAGCGGTAGATGCCGAAGGTGACGAGCGAGAGCAGGAACCCGATCACCGCGAGCCCGGTGAGGCCGCGGAGCCGTGAGTCGAACGCGATCTCCCCGGTGCGCGGCATCGGTCCCCCTCCTCAGCCTGCGGTGGACGCGCGGTCAGCGCAGCAGCGCGGACTTCTCGACCTGGAGGGCGGCGGCGATCTCGTCGAGGGCCTTGTGCTCGACCTCGCTGATGCCGCCGAAGTCGGCGACGTCGGCGGCGATCAGGAAGATGTCCTGGCGCTGGTCGAGCGGCCGGTCGGCGACGGCCGCGACGTGACGCAGGTTCTCGATCCGCCCGGCCCGCGTCTTGGCGCGGGCGATGCCCTCGTAGAGCTCCTGCTCGATCCGCAGCGTGTCGTACGACTTCTGGAGGATCGGGTTGGCCCGCATCCCCGAGATCGCCGACTCGACCTCCTCCTCGTCGACGTCGCCGTCGGCGATCGTCACGTTGGCGGCGGCCGAGACCGCGGCCTGCAGGAACAGGCCGTCGCCGGCATAGGACATGATCGTCCGGCCGAACCGCAGAATGGCGTCCTGGAAGATGCTCATGCCTACCTCGCGTTCGCCCGACTCACGGGAAACGCCCCCTCCAAGTCAAGCGTTTTACGTCCCGCGACCGGGCCGCATCCTCGATCGATCGATCTTCGAACGCACCGCACGGTCAACAGCAGCGGAACCCGCTGGTGTTGCCGACGCCGAAGCGGGCGTTCTCCCGATGGCGGAAGAACTCGACCTCGCTCATCGGCGCCTGGTCGGGATGGGTGCGGGCGACGTGCGCGGCGTAGGCCGCGTAGTCGCCCTGCCCGACCATCAGCCGCGCCCCGTCGCAGACGCATTTCGACAATGCCTTCCAGCGGTCGCGCAGGCTCTGCGAGGCGGCGTCCACCGGCCTACTCCGCCGCGACGATGCGGGCTTCGGTCTCGATCGCGGTCCAGCGGTCGGAGCGGAGCGCCTTCAGGCAGGCGGCGATGCCGAAGCCGGCGATCGCCACGACGAGGCCGATGAACAGGGCGGCCAGCACCGTGTCGATCCGGTCGTTCAACACGATCTGGCTCATCTGGCCGAGGTCCTTGGCCGGTGCCAGCACCTTGCCCTCTGCGATCGCGCCCGCGTAGCGCTCGGCGTGGGCGAGGAAGCCGATCTTCGGGTCGGCGGAGAAGATCTTCTGCCAGCCGGCGGTGAGGGTGCAGATGCACAGCCACGCGGTCGGGATGATCGTCACGAACGCGTAGCGCTCGCGCTTCATCTTGAAGATCACCACCGTGCAGAGCGTCAGCGCGACGGCGGCCAGCATCTGGTTCGAGATGCCGAACAGCGGCCACAGGGTGTTGATGCCGCCGAGCGGGTCGGTGACGCCCTGGTAAAGGAAATAGCCCCAGGCGCCGACCGCGATGGCGGTGGCCAGGATGCTCGGAACCCAGGCGTTGGTCTGCTTGAACGCCGGCACCGCGAGGCCGACGAGGTCCTGCACCATGAAGCGGCACGCGCGCGTCCCGGCGTCGACCGCGGTGAGGATGAACAGCGCCTCGAACAGGATGGCGAAGTGGTACCAGAACGCCATCATGCCCTTGCCGCCGACGGCGCTGGAGATGATGTGCGCCATGCCGACGGCCAGCGTCGGCGCGCCGCCGGCGCGTGCGATGATGGTGTGCTCGCCGACGTCCTTGGCGGTCTGGACGATGACCTCCGGCGTCGTCGCGAAGCCGAGCTTGGTCACCGCGGCGGCCGCCGTCTCCGGCGTCGTGCCGAGGAGCGCCACCGGCGAATTCATGGTGAAGTACACGCCCGGGTCGATGACCGTGGCCGAGACCAGCGCCATCACCGCGACGAAGCTCTCCATCAGCATGCCGCCGTAGCCGATGAAGCGCGCGTCGGCCTCGCTGGCGATCAGCTTCGGCGTGGTGCCCGACGCGATCAGGGCGTGGAAGCCCGAGACCGAGCCGCAGGCGATGGTGATGAACAGGAACGGGAAGAGCTGGCCGGCCCAGACCGGACCGGTGCCGTCCACGAACTTCGTCACCGCCGGCATCTGCATGTGCGGGGCGACGAAGGCGATGCCCAGCGCGAGGCCCGCGATGGTCCCGATCTTGAGGAAGGTCGAGAGGTAGTCGCGCGGGGCGAGCAGCAGCCAGACCGGCAGGATCGAGGCGACGAAGCCGTAGCCGATCAGCATCCAGCAGAGCTGCGTGCCGGTGAAGGTGAAGGCCGGGCCCCAGACCGGGCTGTCGGCGATCGCGCCGCCGCCGAAGATCGCCGCCATCAGCAGGACGAAGCCGAGGATCGAGACCTCGCCGATCCGGCCGGGGCGGATGGTGCGGGTGTATACGCCCATCAGCATCGCGATCGGGATCGTCGACATCACGGTGAAGGTGCCCCACGGGCTCTCCGCCAGCGCCTTGACGACGATGAGCGCCAGCACGGCGAGCAGGATCACCATGATCAGGAAGGTGCCGAGCAGCGCGATGACGCCCGGGATGGTGCCGAGCTCGGTGCGGATCAGCTCGCCGAGCGAGCGGCCGTCGCGGCGCATCGACACGAACAGGACCAGGAAGTCCTGCACCGCGCCGGCGAGCACGACGCCAGCGAGGATCCAGAGCAGCCCCGGCAGGTAGCCCATCTGCGCCGCGAGCACCGGGCCGACGAGGGGGCCGGCGCCGGCGATCGCCGCGAAGTGGTGGCCGAACAGCACGCTCTTGTTGGTCGGGACGTAGTCGAGCCCGTCGTTGTGGCGGACGGCCGGCGTCTCGCGCTTCGCGTCGAGGCGCATCACCTTCTCGGCGATGAACAGCGCGTAGTAGCGGTAGGCGATGAGGTAGACGCAGATCGCCGCGACGACGAGCCAGAGGGCGTTCACCGCCTCGCCGCGCTCGACGGCGACGATGGCGAGCGCCGCCGCCCCCAACGCTCCGACCAGGGCCCAGGGGCCGTGCCTACCGATCGCGCCCATCGTTCCGCTCCCGAAGCCGGCTCTGAACGGCCGACGATCATGCGCGGTGATGCCGTACTTTTCGAGCGAGGAAAATCCCCCTCCCTCGGTCGAGTCGACACCCGCGCCGCGTTGTCGCGACGCGTCGCACCACCTGTGCGCTCATCGTTTGACGCTGCGACGCGCGATACCTAGACCGCACACACACCACACGAAACTGCACCACACGAAACCGCACGACACGAAACGGAGACGGATGATGGCGAAGGTCGCGTTCCTGGGGCTCGGCGTCATGGGCGCCCCGATGGCCGGGCATCTGGCCAAGAAGGGCCATTCGGTCACCGTCTACAACCGCACCGCCGCCAAGGCGGAGGCGTGGGTGGCGGCCAACGGCGGCGCGCACGCGCCGACGCCC
>NZ_VRUX01000327.1:0-4853 GCF_008039885.1 Methylobacterium sp. WL103 | reverse complement strand
GCCCTGGCGCCGCCGACGACGGCGCCGGACGACTGATCCGCGCCTCCGCAGGCGGCCCGCACACCAACGGTTAAGCCTGTCGACCTATCACCGAACCTCCCCCAAGCGTCGTGCCGGGAGAGGCGCCGTTGACCCGTGACCAAGTCGCCACCGCACTCCGGCGCCTCGCCGCCTCGCAGGTCGAGGACATCGAGCGCGCCGTCAAGGACGGCCACAAGACCATCGCTTTGAACGAGCTGGCGGACCTGAACCGCCAGCTCAAGGCCTTCGCCGCAGCGCTGAAGAAGGCGCCGATCCGCGCCTGACGCCCGGCTACCAGCGCGGACCGCCCCATTCGCGATCCGGGATGTCGGCCGGCGGACGCGGCGGATGGTCGTAGAACACCGGCCGCCGCCGTGGACCCTCGTCGTAACCGCCGGGCTCGTCGCAGACGCGAACCCGGCGCAAAACCTCCTCGCCGTACGCGTCGATTCGGCGCTTCACGAAGCTGCGGCAGCGTTCGGGCGGCTCGAAGTCCGGCCCGACCGTGAAGTGCGGGCGGCGGAACGTCGGCGGGGGAGGCGGCTCGCGATACGCGGGCTCGGCGTATTCCGGCGGGCGCGGCGGATAGGGGCCGTCGAAGTCCGCGGCCCGCGCGGCGGTGGCGAGGCCCTGGCCGGCAAGCGCCAAGGCGCAGAGCCCGGCCAGACGAAAACGGAGAAGCGACACGACATGTCCTCGCGGAGTGCGTGGCCGGCGGCCATCGAAGTCCGGAGGATGATCGACCGAGTCTGAACCGTGCGCGAGCGCGTGGGTCGGCAACCGTTCAGCTTCGGCGGACGCCGCTCACAGGTCCCTCGGCACCGTTCCGCGCACCGCGCAGCGCCACTTCGCGACATGGAGCTCGGGGTGGGCCGCCTGCCATTCGGCCAGCACGCTCTGGGCGTGCCGCAGGCAGATGAACGGGTTGGTGCCCTGGTAGGACATCGGGATCTGGTCGTCGTGGCACTGCGTCGGTTGCGACAGCAGGCAGGCGGACAGCAGGATCAGCATCGGCGGGGCGTCCTCGCATCGTCCCGGCTCCGTGGCCGGGTTGCGACGACCTTAAGGCGCCGCCGCGGCACGGCAAACGGAGATATCTCGCGGCGCGCCGACGCGAATCACCGCATGTCCAGCGCGGCTCATCCGCCCATTCGGAGGCTCGCCTTCACGTATCCCAATGCGTCGCCGGATCGAACGCGGGTCCCCTCTCCCGTTCGGGAGAGGGGGCCACGTTGCGTGACCTGCGATCCAGTCGCCACGGCGGAGGCGTTCGACGCGGCGTGAATGCGACATGCCCCTCCATGAGAGGGGCCGCACTTCAAGCCGCCGCCCAGATCTCGCCCTTGGCGATCGTCGCGAGGTCGCCGGAGTAGCGGCGGAGCGGGCCGGCGGCGATCTCGGCGTGGCGCGGGCTGAGGCGCTGGAGCGAGCGTGCCAGGAGGCGGAGGAAGACGAGGTCGTGAGTGCCGGTCTCGACGAAGGTCGGCGTCAGGCGGCCGTGGCTGCCGAGAAGGAGGGTGCCGCGGCGCATGCCGAAGCCGGGGTGGTCGCCGACGGAGCCCGCCGCGATCGTTCCGGCGATCATCCGCGAGCCGGCGTGGTCGCCGGCCCGCTCAACGAGGATCAGCCCGCGCCGCATGCGGTCGCCGAGGTGGCGGCCGGCCGTGCCCTTGACGATCAGCGTCGCGCCGTCGAGCCCGGCCTTGGCCGCGTAGACCGCGCCGCCGGCATGGTCGCCGGCATCGCCTTCGATCGTGATGGTGCCGCCGGTCGCGCCGGTGCCCGCATACGGGCCGACGTTACCGGTGACGGTGAGCGTGCCGCCGGCCATGCCTTCGCCGAGGCGCTGCCCGACATCGCCGACGACGCGGATCGTGCCCTGGCCGAGCGCGGCCCCGACGCGGTCGAGGCGCTCGTGACCGCCTTCGATGGTGAGGCTGTCGCCGCCGTCGAGCGACACCTGGAAGCAGTCGCCGAGGACGAGGCCGCGCCGGGTCGTGCCGATCGGCAGGCGCTCGGCCTCGCCTTGCGACAGCGCGGCCAGGGTCGCGGGGGCGATGTCGAGGAAGTCGAGGCGCTCGGGGGGCGCCTGCCGCAGGGAGAGGACGCTCACGCTTCGGTCTCCTTCACGGCAGGATTCTTTTCAAGCAGATCGCGAAGGCGATAATGGTGCCGCCCGAGGTTGCCGCCGTAATTACCCGCGGTGATCGCCACGAGTCCGTGCTGCGCGCCGACCTCGGTCGCCGCGTGCAGCGCCGCCCGCATCGAATCTGAAACGCCCTGAGAGGTCAGCGCGTCGATGACGATCTCCAGCACCACGCCGCATTCGGCCGGCAGCGCCGAGCCGGCCCGGCCCTTCAGCGTCGGGCAGTAGGCGTCGTTGGTCGAGGCCATCATGCCCTTGGTGCGGGCGCCGACCTTCGAGCCGGAGCGGACGATGCCGCCGGGGAAGGGCAGGATCGCCCCGGGGATCGCCTTCGCGGCCTCCACGGCGACCTCGGCCACCTTCAGGGTCTCGGCGTGGTTGCGGCCGAGGAACAGCAGGTTGCCGCCGCCGACCGCGCCGTCGACCGCGCGCACCGAATCCTCGCACAGGAACTCGCCGTCCATCACCGGGATGCGCCAGTAGCGGCGCATCTTGCCGGTGTGGTCGGGCAGGCGCTTGGCGATGGCGAAGCCGTCGCCAAAGTAGCGGATCGCGCCGCCGAGCTTGATCTTGGTCGGCCCCTCGACGCCGGCGAAGCACGCGGTGCCGGGGCAGGTGAGGATGCACTGCCCGACGCGCTTCAGGAGCTGCTCCTTCAGCCCGTTCGGCTCGAAGCCGAACAGCAGGATGCGCACGCCCGGGCGACCGTCCGGCGTCTCCTCGGGCGAGAGCTCGGCGTCGATCCCGGCCTCGGCGCCGCAGCCGATCACCGAGGTGGCGAAGCCCGTCATCGTGGTGGCGGCGATCATCGCCCACTTCGCGGTGTCGTTGGTGACGACGATCGCGGTGCCGGCGACGTCGAACGCCTCCGCGAAGGTGTCCTCGACGCGGATGCCGTTGAGGGTGAGGTCAGACATTCGGGTTCAGGTCCCTCACGCGAAGCCGCTCGTTCATGCCCGGCATGCCACGTCCTCGAACACATCGGCCTCGGGGAAGGCCGCATCCGGGACAGTGAAGCTGTCGAGGCCCTGGCCGAACCGGTCCTGCAGGTAGGCGTCGGTGCGGCGCTCCATCGCCTTGTCGGACTCGACGACGAGCGAGAGCGAACGGCCGACGTGCCAGTTCACGATTTCGCCGTCCTCGACGATCGCCACCCCGTCCTTGAGCACGAGCTTGGCGCTCGCGAACATCGCGGTGCGGTTCCTGTCCTCGCGGTAGACCGCGATGTCGGCGCGCGCGCCGTCGCGCAGGTGCCCGCGGTCGGCTAGGCCCAGCAGCTTGGCCGGCCCGGAGCGCGTCAGCTCGGCGATCTCGGAGAAGGAATACTCGCGCTCGATCTCGGGCAGCGAGGAGCGCTCGTGCACCACCTTGGGCAAGGTCGCGATCTCGCGGTCGCGCTCCTCCTTGTCCATCAGCAGGTGGATGATGCGCGGGTAGGCGGTGAATGGGCCGCCGTTCGGGTGGTCGGTGGTCAGGATCGTGCGCTCGGGCTCGTTCGAGAGCAGCATGATCTCCAGGCCGATCGCCCATTGCAGCGAGCTCGTGGGCCCGCGCGGCTTGTAGAGGAACGGCACCACGCCGCCGCCCTCGGCGTCGCCCGCGTTCAGCACCCACTTCTTCGGGTTGGCGCCCTTGCGGCCGCCGAACTGGCGCAGGATGTCCATCGAGACGGTGACGGTCTGGCCGAACACCACCTGCCCGATGTCGAGCGTCGCGTGCGGGTTCGCGTGCATCGCGTCGACGATGCGGCGCGCGGCCGAGCGGAAGCCGCCGGTGCCGGGGTTCGCCGGGTCGGCGGCGCCGTAGGCGTAGAACTGCGCGTGGGCGAAGTGGATGCGCCGGCCTTCCGCGGCCGCCAGCGTCTCGACGAAGCTTTCGTCGGCGCCCGGCAGGCCGAGGTTGTTGCAGTGGACGTGCAGCGGGTGCGGCACGCCGATCTCCTCGACCGCGTCGAGAAGCGAGCCCATGATCTTGCGCGTCGAGAGCCCGTAGACCGGGATCTCGTCGTCGAGGCTGAGCTTCAGCACGCCGTCCTTGAAAGCGGAGGCACCGCCGGCGTTGATGCACTTGACGCCGAGCGCCCGGCTCTGTGCCACGTTGAGCGCCACGAGATCGCGGATCGCGTCCTTGCTCTCGCCGTCGCGCAAGAGTTGCAGCAGCTGGTCGTCGTTGCCCATCACCGCGAGCGCGCCTCGGTCGAGGAGCGGGATGTCGGCGAGCTCGAGCTGGGTCGCCAGCGCGTGGGTCGGCGGCATCGCCGGCTCGACGGCGGTGGTGTAGCCCATCTTGGCGTAGGCGGCGCCGATCCAGGCCGCCGCCCCGCCGGCATGGGCGAAGGGGTGGCCGTTCGGCGCCGTCTCGCTGACGTAGAGGTCCGGCAGCAGCAGCCGCGAGGTGATGACGTTGCCGCCGGCGATGTGCGAGTGCACCTCGACGCCGCCGGCCATCACCACGCAGCCCGTTGCGTCGACGGTGCGGTCGGGCGTCCGCTCGGAGGGGGCGACGACGCGACCGTCCTCGACCCAGACGTCGCCGACGCCGTCGCGGCCGGCCGTGGGGTCGACCACCCGGCCGCCCTGGATCCGGATCAGCATCAGGAATCCTTCCCAGCGATATGGTGTTCGATGCGCGCCAGCACGTCGGCGGCGGACGGGCCGCCGCCCGCGCCGGGCCGGTAGGTCAGGGC
>NZ_VRUX01000326.1:0-4875 GCF_008039885.1 Methylobacterium sp. WL103 | reverse complement strand
GCACGGCGTTGGCGGCTTCCGTGCCGCCGCTGGTGAAGGTCACCTGCGGCGGCGTCGCCCCGACGAGTCGCGCGACGCGTTCCCGCGCCTCCTCCAGCATCGCCCGCGCCGCACGCCCCTCGGCGTGAACGGAGGACGGGTTGCCCGGAAGCGACAGCGCCCGCGCGACCGCCTGCGACACCGCCGGACGGACCGGAGACGTGGCGTTGTGGTCGAGATAGGCGCGGTCTGCTGTCATCCGATCTCCGACTGCCGAAAGATGCGACATTTCCTTGCTTTGGCACCGGGTCGGCGTGCTAAGCCGCGCCGACGACACGGTTTCGAAGCGCCGGACGGCGCTTCCGGGCTGGTCGGGGAAACGCCCGCAGCCGCATTGTTTAGAATAGTTCTAATCGCCTAGAATTATTCTAAGAGCGCTTTTACGTCCGGCGCGGGACGAGTCAAGGCGGTCGCGCGGACCGCTCAGGCTGAGGCGTACACGGCCATCGCGGCGGGCACACCCACGCGGCACGGCCACAGGAGTCGAGGAACTATGCCCGAGGTCATCTTCACCGGTCCCGCCGGCCGACTGGAGGGTCGCTATCAGGCCCCCAAGAAGCGGGGCGCGCCGATCGCGATCGTGCTGCACCCGCATCCGCAGTTCGGCGGCACGATGAACAATCAGATCGTGTACAACCTCTTCTACACGTTCGCGAACCGCGGCTTCGCGGCCCTGCGCTTCAACTTCCGCGGCGTCGGCCGCAGCCAGGGCGCCTTCGACCACGGATCGGGCGAGCTGTCGGACGCCGCCGCCGCGCTCGACTGGGTGCAGTCGGTCAACCCCGAGGCGAAGTCGTGCTGGATCGCCGGCGTGTCCTTCGGCTCGTGGATCGGGATGCAGCTGCTGATGCGCCGCCCCGAGATCGAGGGCTTCATCTCGATCGCCGCGATGGCCAACCGCTACGACTTCACCTTCCTCGCCCCCTGCCCCTCCTCGGGCCTGTTCGTGCACGGCTCCGAGGATCGCGTGGCGCCGGCGCGTGAGGTGATGCCGGTGATCGAGAAGGTGAAGACCCAGAAGGGCGTCATCATCGAGCACCAGATGGTCGAGGGCGCTAACCACTTCTTCGACGGCAAGGTCGACGAGCTGACCCAGACGGTCGACACCTACCTCGACAAGCGCCTCGGCCGGAAGGAAGACGCGGTCTGAGCCGAGCGGCATTTTGCGGCAAACGAAAAGGGCAGGCGCCGAAACGGCGGCCTGCCCTTTTCGATTCGTGGCTCAGGCCGCCGCCCGATCGGACGGCGCCGTCTGCACCACCGGCACGGCCGGCGCGCCTTCCCATTCCGAATGGGCGGGGATCGATTCGCCCTTCATCACGATGGTGAGCGGGCGGAGCCGGGCGTAGTCGCCGACCTTGGTGTCGTAGAGCACCGTCGAGAACGCGCCGACCGAGACGCCCCTGCCGATCACGACGCGGCCGACCTTCATGATCCGGTCCTCGTAGAGGTGGGTCTGCAGGGCGGCCGTGCGGTTGATGGTGGCGAAGTCACCGATCGTCACGCAGTCGAACTCGGTGATGTCGGTGGTGAGCATGCACACCCCTTCGCCGACCTTCACGCCGAACAGCCGCAGAGCCCAGGGTAGGAACGGCGTGCCCTGGAGGTGCTCGAGCAGCACCTTGCCCGCGAGGCCCCAATAGGCGACGGCGATCGCCTCGGTGCGCATCGCCCACCACGACCACATCGGCTGCATGCCGGGCTGGTACACCCCCATCAGGGCCCACTTCATGGCGATGACGGCGGCGGACTGGATCAGCGCGATCACGACGCTGACCGTGACGAAGCTGATCGCGAGCCCGCTCCAATCGCGTTCGAGGATGTTGGGGTAGAAGTACCAATCGATCGCGGTGATCGCGAGGGTGATGTAGAGCATCGGTGAGAACGAGGTCGCGAACGCCTCGAACACGCCGCGGCGGAGCTTCACCAGCGTGCCCGGCTCGTAGGTCTGGGCGAGCGTGCCGACGTCGACGCGCTGGCGCGAGGGCAGCTTGATCGGCGGCGAGCCGAACCAGGTGTCGCCCGGCGCCATCTCGGCGTTGGCGGGCGGCTTCGACTTGATGCCGATCAGCACGTCGTCGGGGATGTCGGCGCCCGGCGGCACCACCGCGTCGTTGCCGACGAAGACCCGCGCGCCCGTGCGGGCCGGATGGAGGTGCATCCAGCCGCGGCGGATCTCCTCCTCGCCGTAGACCACCTCGTCGGCGATGAAGTTGCGGCTGCCGACCTCGGCGAGGTCGTGGCGGCTGCCGAGGTTGGTCGAGATCTCGGCCCCCTCCCCCATCTGCGCGCCCATCAGGCGGTACCACGCCCGCATGTAGACGGTGGCGAAGAGCGAGGAGAGCGTCTCCAGCGTCACCTCGGCGGCGAGCGCCACCGACCACTTGCGCAGGTAGAAGCCCGACCAGATCGAGTAGGTGCCCGAGCGCCGACGCGGCAGCACGATCCAGCGGATGCCGGCGATGAGCAGCACCGTGCCCGCGGTCATCAGCATGGCCGTCGGCCACGTCAGCAGCGGCAGGTACCAGTGGTAATCGACGTCGGTGAAGTCGGACAGCGAATCCGAGATCTGGTCGAACAGGAAGAACGCCGGAAAGATCGGCAGCAGGCCGACGGCGGGGATGGCGCCGAGCAGCAGGACGTAGATCGCCATGACGCCGGCCCGGCGCCGGGCCGAGGCCGGGGCCTGCTCGGGCAGGTCCGAGCCGTCGGCCATCCCGACCTTGCGGCCGGGCGAGCCATCCCAGCTCTCGCCGGCGCCGACGCGGGTGCCGGCGGGAATGGTGGTCAGGTCGGCGATCTCGGCCGCGTCGCCGATCACCGTGTCGTGGCTGATGACGCAGGACGTGCCGACGGCCACGTCGCGTCCGATCTCGACCCGTCCGATGACGAGCTCGTTGCCGACGATCTCGGCGTTGGCGATGACGAGGCGGCCGCCGAGGGACGCGCCGTCGCCGATGATGAGCAGGTCGGGCGCGCCGATATCGATATCGGAGATCAGGGTGTCGGAGCCGACCTTCGCGCCCATCAGCCGCAGGTAGACGGCGATGGCGGGCGAGCCCTGCAGCCACTTGATGTGGACCAGAGGCGCCAGGCGCTGCGCAAGCCACCAGCGGAAGTAGTAGGCACCCCAGAGCGGGTAGCGGCCGGGCTTGGTCCGCCCGAGGACCAGCCACTTGGCGGCGACCGCGATCGTCGCCGTCACGGCGTTGATCGCCACGTAGACGAGGAGCAGCACGCCGAGCTCACCGAAAAACCCGAGGCCGCCGCCGGTGAGCAGCAGGTAGGTGACGAAGATGCCGAGCCACTGCGAGGTCGCGAGCGCGATGACGAACGGCAGGGCCACCGCTTGCGCCAGCCCGCACAGCGCGCGGCGCAGGAGCGGCGGCGGCACGAAGGCGAGGTCGCGGATCGCGGTCTCGATGCCGGCACCGCCGGTCCGCGCGATCAGCGCGTCCGAGATCCGGCGCAGGGTGCGCTCGCGGTAGACGTCCTGCAGCGTGATGCCGGCGAGCGCCGGCGCCTCGCGCACCGCCCCGACGAAGCGGGCGGCGAGCAGCGAGTGGCCGCCGAGGTCGGTGAAGAAGTCGCCGTCGAGGGCGATCGGTTGGTTGCCGAAGACCTGCTTGGCGGCGGCCAGCAGGGCCGCCTCGGTCTGGTTCTCCGGCGGCTCCTGCTCGCCGTCGGCTTCGACGACGGTCAGCGGCGCGACGCGCAGCGCCTTGCGGTCGACCTTGCCGGAGGTGAGGCGCGGCAGCACCTCGGCCGTCTCGAAATGGCCGGGCACCATGTAAGGTGGCATCTGCTCGGCCAGCGTCCGGCGCAAGGCCGCCCGGTCGAAGGCGTGGCCGCGCTCGGGCACGAGGAACGCGACGAGCCGGTCGACGCCGTCGTCGCTCCGCAGCACCACCGCCGCCTGGTTGATGCCTGCCTTCGCCTGGATGCGCGATTCGATCTCGCCGAGCTCGACCCGGAACCCGCGGATCTTGACCTGGTCGTCGATGCGACCGTGGAACAGGATGTTGCCGGCGGCATCGAGAGAGACCGCGTCGCCCGAGCGGTAGAGCAACGGGTCGGCGCCGTCCGAAGCGTAGGGGTTGGCGATGAACTTGTCCGCGGTGAGTTCCGGCCGCTGCAGGTAGCCCTTCGCGACGCCGGGGCCGCCGATCAGCAACTCGCCCGGCTCGCCGCGCCCGAGCAGGCGCAGATCCTCGCCCGCGACGTAGACCGAGTAGTTCGCGATCGGCCCGCCGATTGTGACGGGCACGCCCGGACGCATCTCGGCGGCGGTCGCCACCACCGTGGCCTCGGTCGGCCCGTAGGTGTTGAACAGTTTTCGCGTCGGCGTCGCCCAGCGCGCGACCAGGGGCTCGGGCAGCGCCTCGCCGCCGAGCAGGATCAGGCGCACGCTCGGAAGGTCGCCGGTGATCATCGCGAGCAGCGTCGGCACGGTGTCGATCACCGTGACGTTGGCCCTCGCGATGATCCCGGGCAGCGATTCGACGTCGCCCATCATCGCGGGGCTCGCCACGAACAGGGTCGCGCCGACGAGGTACGGGACCCAGATCTCCTCCATCGACAGGTCGAAGGCGACCGAGGCGCCCTGGAACACCACGTCGTCCGGCGCCATCCCGTAGAGCGCGTTCCCCGAACGCAGGAAGTGGCAGATGTTGGCGTGGCTGATGACGATGCCCTTCGGCACGCCGGTCGAGCCGGAGGTGTAGATCAGGTAGGCGGGGTGCTGTGGCGTCAGCCCAGCGGCGCGGAGGTCCGGCGCCGCCGCGTCCGCCGGCGTGTCCGCGAGCAGGGCGTCGAGGGTCAGGGCGGGGGCGACGG
>NZ_VRUX01000325.1:0-4883 GCF_008039885.1 Methylobacterium sp. WL103 | reverse complement strand
GCGGCGGCCGGCGTCGCGGCGGCGTGGCTGCCGCGCGCCTTCCTGCCGCCGTTCAACGAGGGCTCGTTCACCGTCAACATGACGTTCAACCCCGGCATCTCGCTGCCCGAGAGCAATCGGATGGGGCTGGTGGCCGAGCGCCTGCTCCTGGAGATCCCCGACGTGCGCTCCGTCGGCCGCCGCACCGGCCGGGCCGAGCTCGACGAGCACGCCGAGGGCGTCCACTCCTCCGACCTGGAGGTGGACCTGAAGCCCGGCGCCCGGGCCAAGGACGCCCTCGTCGCCGACATCCGCTCCCGCCTCGCCCTGCTGCCGGTCGGCGTCAACGTCGGCCAGCCGATCTCGCACCGGCTCGACCACATGCTCTCGGGCGTGCGGGCCGAGATCGCCCTGAAGATCTTCGGCGACGACCTCGACACCCTGCGCAGCCTCGCCGGAGACCTGCGGCAGCGCCTGGCCGCGATCCCCGGCATCGCCGACCTGCAGGTCGAGAAGCAGGTGCTGATCCCGCAGCTCGAGGTCCGGGTCGACTACGCCCGGGCCGCCCTCTACGGCGTGCAGCCGGCGGCCCTCGTCGAGCAATTGAGCCGGCTCTCGAACGGCCAGGTGGTCTCGCGGGTGGTGGACGGCGTCCGCCGCTTCGACGTGGTGATGCGGCTGTCCGACACCCAGCGCACGACCCAGGCGCTCGGCGACCTCCTGGTCGAGACGCCGTCCGGCTGGGTGCCCGCGCGCCAGATCGCCGACATCCGCGAGACCGACGGCCCGAACCAGATCCTGCGCGAGAACGCCAGGCGCAGGATCGTCGTCCAGGCCAACACCGCGCCGGGCGCCGACATGGGCCGGGTCGTCGCCGCCATCCGCGAGCAGGTGGACGCCACCCTATGGCCGCCGGGCTACGCCACGAGCCTCGAAGGTTCGTTCCAGGCGCAGGGCGAGGCGGCGCGCACCATCGGCCTGCTCTCGCTCGTCTCGCTGGCGCTGGTCTTCACCCTGCTCTACGGGCGCTACCGCTCGGCGGTGCTGACCCTGATCATCCTCGGCAGCATCCCGCTGGCGCTGATCGGCTCGGTGGTCGGCCTGTGGCTCGCCGGGCAGCCGCTCTCGGTCGCCTCGATGATCGGCTTCATCACCCTCACCGGCATCGCCACGCGCAACGGCATCCTGAAGATCAGCCATTGGCTGAACCTCGCGATCCACGAGGACCTGCCGTTCGGGCCGGACCTCGTGATCCGCGGCAGCCTGGAGCGGTTGACGCCGGTGCTGATGACGGCGCTCGCGGCCGGCATCGCGCTGGCGCCGCTGCTGGTCGGCGCCGACGCGCCGGGCAAGGAGATCCTGCACCCGGTCGCGGTGACGATCTTCGGCGGCCTGATCAGCGCGACGCTGCTCGACACGGTGCTGACGCCGATCCTGTTCCTCGCCTTCGGCCGCAAGCCGCTGGAACGCCTGCGGGCCGCCGCCCGCGCGGAGGCGCCGGCCGGGGGTGCGACGGCCGAGGCGTTTTGACGGGGCTTTCCGCTACGTCTCCCTCCCCCCTAGGACCGCCGCGCAGTCAGACGACGGCTCCGGTACGGATCGCGCGAGACGCACCGCGGCTCCTTCTCCCGGGGGGAGAAGGCTGGGATGAGGGGCGTGCCCCCTCCGGACAGTTCTCGCCCCTCACCCCAACCCTCTCCCGCCCGGGAGAGGGGGCCCGCGCTTCATCGCGAAGATGTCGAGGCCTTGCGAAGGACCTTCGATAGACCTCCCCCCGTAAAACCCAGGAGCCGTCCATGCGCCCCATCCTCGCCACCGCCCTCTTCCTCACCCTCGCCGTCCCGGCCCTCGCCGCCGGCCCGAACGGCGGCGTCGTGGTGGTGGCGGACGGGCATCCGATCGAGTTCGTCGCCTCGGACGCCGCGCTGACCTTCTTCGTCACCGACGACGACGGCGGCCCGGCCAAGACCGTCGGCGTGACCGGCAAGGCCTTCGTCCAGGCCGGGGGCCGGACCGAGACGGTGGCGCTGGCCGGCGCAGAGCCGAACCGGCTCGTCGGCACGCTCAAGGCGCCGCTGCCCGCCGGCGCCAAGGTGGTGCTGTCGGCGCGGATGCACGGCCACACCCTGCAAGCCCGCTTCGAGAGATGAGCCCTGCCCTTTCGGTGATGCGCCCGATGCCGTAAGGCCCGCGGGACCACACCAGGGCCTTTCCACCGCATGATACGCCTCGAAAAGATCGGCAAGCAGAACGGCCGGCAGATCGTCTTCATCGAGGCGTCGGCCGCCCTGCAGAAGGGCGAGAAGATCGGGCTCGTCGGCCCCAACGGCGCCGGCAAGACCACCCTGTTCCGGATGATCACCGGCGAGGAGGAGCCCGACGAGGGCCAGGTCTCCACCGATCGCGGCGTCACCATCGGCTATTTCAGCCAGGACGTCGGCGAGATGTCGGGCTGCAGCGTGGTCTCGGCGGTGATGGACGGCGCCGGCCCGGTTAGCGCGGTCGGCCTGGAGATGAAGGCGCTGGAGGCGGCGTTCTCCGATCCCGACCGGGCCGACGAGATGGACGCGCTGATCGCCCGCTACGGCGAGGTCCAGGCGCGCTTCGAGGAGCTCGACGGCTACGCGCTCGAAGGCCGGGCCTACGAGGTGCTGGCTGGCCTGAGCTTCAGCCAGGAGATGATGGACGGCGACGTCGGCAAGTTGTCGGGCGGCTGGAAGATGCGCGTGGCGCTGGCCCGCATCCTCCTGATGAACCCGGACGTGATGCTGCTCGACGAGCCGTCGAACCACCTCGACCTGGAGAGCCTGATCTGGCTCGAATCCTTCCTCAAGGGCTTCGAGGGCGCGCTGCTGATGACCTCGCACGACCGCGAGTTCATGAACCGCATCGTCGGCAAGGTGATCGAGATCGACGGCGGCACCATCACCACGTTCTCCGGCGACTACGCCTTCTACGAGCAGCAGCGGGCGCTGAACGAGAGCCAACAGCAGGCGCAGTTCGAGCGCCAGCAGGCGATGCTGGCCAAGGAGATCAAGTTCATCGAGCGCTTCAAGGCCCGGGCCTCCCATGCCGCCCAGGTGCAGAGCCGCGTGAAGAAGCTCGACAAGATCGAGCGGGTGGAACCCCCGAAGCGCCGGCAATCGGTGACGTTCGAGTTCCAGCCGGCGCCGCGCTCGGGCGACGACGTCGTGATGCTCAAGGGCGTGCACAAGCGCTACGGCAGCCGCACGATCTACGAGGGCCTGGATTTCGGCATCCGCCGGCGCGAGCGCTGGTGCGTGATGGGCGTCAACGGCGCCGGCAAGTCGACGCTTCTGAAGCTCGTCACCGGCTCGGCCGCGCCCGACGACGGCACGGTCGCGGTCGGCGGCAGCGTCAAGCTCGGCTACTTCGCCCAGCACGCTATGGACCTGCTCGACGGGGATCTCACCGTCTTCCAGGACCTGGAGAGCACCTTCCCGCAGGCCGGCCAGGGGTCCTTGCGGGCGCTCGCCGGCTGCTTCGGCTTCTCGGGCGACGACGTGGAGAAGCGCTGCCGGGTGCTGTCGGGCGGCGAGAAGGCGCGGCTGGTGATGGCCAAGATGCTGTTCGACCCGCCGAACTTCCTGGTGTTGGACGAGCCCACCAACCACCTCGACATCGGCACCAAGGCGATGCTGATCGACGCGCTGTCCAGCTACGAGGGCACGATGCTGTTCGTCAGCCACGACCGCCACTTCCTGGCCGCGCTCTCGAACCGGGTGCTCGAACTCACCCCTGACGGCATCCACCAATACGGTGGCGGCTACACCGAGTACGTGGCCCGGACGGGTCAGGAGGCACCGGGCCTGCGCAGCTGAAGGCGCGACGAGGGCGGTGACCTTCGCGCCTGCGTAGACCGCGAGCTGTTCGAGGCGCCTATACGTGATCCCACCCAGGGAAGACGGCGGCCGACCGCACGACCATGCGTTGCAGACCTCGCCCTAGTCTTGTCGAATCCTTTAGGTGATTCACATAGGTTAGGGTTATCGCGGGCCGAGGCCGATCGCGGTCCGCGCCAGCAGGGGTCGAAGAACGTGTCGCTGCCCTTGCTCTCCTTCTCCAGCAAGGCCCTGCGCCCGGCCGTCGGGTTCGACGCGTATCACGCCCTCTACGCGACCGGCGCCGACGTGACGCGCACGGACGGGGCGTTCCACGCCGAGGTGCGGGCCTACCGCTTCAACCGCATGCTGGTGTTCGAGCGCCGGCTCGCCGGCGTCGGCCACGACCGCGACGTCGCCCGCGTCCGCCGCGACGGCTTCGACCACCTCACGCTCCACCTGCTGCTCTCCGGCACCCTGGTCGCCGGCGCGGAGGGCGAGGAGCGCCGCCTGCGCCCGGGCGAGATCCTGGTCATCGACACCAGCGCGCCGCAGCGGAACCGGTGCGACGACACGCACACGATCACCGTGGCGGTGGCCCGCGACCAGATCGGGTCGCTGATCCCGGACCCGCGGGCCTTCCACGGCACGGTGCTGTCGCAGCGGGTGGCCGGCGTGATCGCCGACCTGATGATCTCCTTCACACACCGCGTCGAGGCGCTGACCCCGGACACGTCGGACCAGTTCGGCCCCGTGCTCGGCATGCTCCTGGCCGCGGCCCTCAAGGGGACGCCGCCGGGTGCCGAGGCCGTCGCCGCGTTGGGGCAGCCCGACGGCGGACGCCGCCGGAAGGTCGAGGCGTTCATCGAGGCGCACCTGTCGGACCACGGCCTCGACGCCGACGCGATCGCCGGCGGCGTCGGGATCTCGCGCACCGTGCTGTACCGGTGCTTCGCCGCGGACGGCGGCGTCGCGCGCTTCATCCAGCTGCGGCGCCTCGAACGGGTCCGCAACGTGCTGCGCCGCCGCGGCGGCGCAGCACGTTGCGGACCCGTTCGAGGC
>NZ_VRUX01000324.1:0-4893 GCF_008039885.1 Methylobacterium sp. WL103 | reverse complement strand
CTGGAACACGGTGGCGCCGACGGCGTCGGCCACGGCCTCAGCGCCGTGACCCACGGCGCCGTCGACGCCACCGTGTTCCAGCTCGCGATCTTCGTGCTCGCGATCTTCGTCGGCTACTACGTGGTGTGGTCGGTGACCCCGGCGCTGCACACCCCGCTGATGTCGGTCACCAACGCGATCTCGTCCGTCATCATCGTCGGCGCGATCCTCGCCGCCGGCGTGCCGCTGATCGAGAAGGGCACCGGCTGGGCCCGCGCCTTCGGGTTCATCGGCATCGTGCTGGCCAGCGTGAACATCTTCGGCGGCTTCCTGGTCACTCAGCGCATGCTCGCCATGTACAAGAAGAAGGCCTGAGACATGTCCCAGAACGTCTCCGCCCTTCTCTACATCGTCTCGGGCGTCCTGTTCATCATGGCGCTGCGGGGGCTTTCGCACCCGACGACGTCGCGGCAGGGCAACCTCTACGGCATGGTCGGCATGGCGCTGGCCGTACTCACGACCCTGGTCGGCCATCCGCCGGCCGGCGCGGGCGCCTGGCTCCTCGTCTTCCTCGGGCTCGCCATCGGCGGCGGCGCGGGTGCGGTCATCGCCAAGCGCGTGCCGATGACGGCGATGCCGCAGCTCGTCGCCGCCTTCCACTCGCTCGTCGGCCTCGCCGCCGTGGCGGGTGCGGCCGCGACGCTCTACGCGCCGCAGGCCGTGGGCATCCTCGAGAACGGCCACATCCACAAGGAGTCGCTGTTCGAGATGGCGCTCGGCGCGGCGATCGGCGCGATCACCTTCACCGGTTCGGTCATCGCCTTCGCCAAGCTCGACGGGCGCATGTCCGGCAAGCCGATCATGCTGCCGAGCCGGCACCTCATCAACATCGGCCTCGCGGTGGCGCTGGTCGTGCTGATCGCGGTGTTCATCGGCGGCGAGAGCAAGGTCGTCTTCTGGCTGATCGTGCTGCTGTCCTTCGCCCTCGGCGGCCTGCTCATCATCCCGATCGGCGGCGCGGACATGCCCGTCGTCGTCTCGATGCTGAACTCCTACTCGGGCTGGGCGGCGGCCGGCATCGGCTTCACGCTGGGCAACCTCGCGCTGATCATCACCGGCGCGCTGGTCGGCTCGTCGGGCGCGATCCTGTCCTACATCATGTGCCACGCGATGAACCGCTCGTTCATCTCGGTCATCCTCGGCGGCTTCGGCGGCGACGCCGCGGCGGGCGGCGGCGGCGGCGAGGTCGAGACCCGGCCGGTCAAGCAGGGCTCGGCGGACGACGCGGCCTACATCATGAAGAACGCCGAGCGGGTCATCATCGTGCCGGGCTACGGCATGGCGGTGGCGCAGGCGCAGCATTCGCTCCGCGAGATGGCCGACCTGCTCAAGAAGGAGGGCGTCGACGTGAAGTACGCCATCCACCCCGTCGCCGGCCGCATGCCCGGCCACATGAACGTGCTGCTCGCCGAAGCCAACGTGCCCTACGACGAGGTGTTCGAGCTGGAGGACATCAACGGCGAGTTCCCGCAGGCCGACGTGGCCTTCGTGATCGGCGCCAACGACGTCACCAACCCGGCCGCCAAGACCGACAAGGCCTCGCCGATCTACGGCATGCCGATCCTCGACGTGGAGCGGGCCAAGACCGTGCTGTTCATCAAGCGCGGCATGGGCTCGGGCTACGCCGGCGTCGAGAACGAGGTGTTCTTCCGCGACAACACGATGATGCTGTTCGGCGACGCCAAGAAGGTCGTCGACCAGATCCTCAAGAACCTCTGACCGGACGTCCTTCGATCCGGGATGCGGCGGACGGGGCGGGCAGCGATGCCCGCCCTTCTGCGTTCCGGGCGCTCGGGCTCGGGGTGCGCCCCGACGATGACTTGTGTCGAGCGGGGTCCTACAACCGCAACGCCGACCGCCGATCCGGTGCGACGGTTCTCCAACCCGGGGCTGGCATGTCGCCCGAGACCTCCGATCCCGAGCGCCTCGCCGAGTTGGAGGCGCTCGCCATCCTCGACACGGCCCCGGAGGAGGCCTTCGACGACGCGGTCCAGATCGCGCGCGCGCTCTGCGCCGCCCCCGTCGCCCTGGTGAGCCTCGTCGCCGCCGACCGGCAATGGTTCAAGGCCCGCGCCGGCTTCCTGTTCTGCGAGACCGAACTCAACGCCTCCATCTGCCGGCACGCGCTGGGCGAGCCGGACCTGCTCGTCATCCCCGACCTGACGCAGGACCCGCGCACCCGCGAGAACCCGCTCGTCACCGGCCCGCCGGGGATCCGGTTCTATGCCGGCGCGCCCCTGCGCACGTCGAGCGGCCGGGCGCTGGGCAGCCTCTGCGTCATCGACACCGTGCCCCGGCCCGGGGGCCTGAACGAGGATCAGGCTGACGCGCTTCGGCGGCTGGCCCGGCAGATCATGATCCTGATGCGCGAGCGGCGCCAGCTGGTCCGCCTGCAGGTCGAGGAGCGCCTGACCCGCGCCGCCTCGATCCGCCGGGCGGCCTTGATCGAGCTCGGCGACCACCTGCGCGACGTCACCTGCGTCGCCGCCATGACCGCCAAGGCCGCCGAGATCGTCGGCCGGACGCTCGATGCCAGCCGGGCCGGCTACGGCGAGATCGACGCGAGCGGGGTGCACGTCACGATCCTCCAGGACTGGACCGCGGCGGGGGTGGAAAGTCTCGCCGGCACGCACCGCTTCGCCGATTTCGGCCGCCTCGGCGCCTCGATCGAGCGCGGCGACGCCCTCGTCGTCGGCGCGGTCGCAGAGGACCCGCGGACCGCGCCGTTCGCAGCGCCGTTCATGGCGCAGGCCATCGGCGCCATGCTCGACGTGCCGGTGCGCGAGCGCGGACGGACGGTCGGGCTGTTCTTCGTCCACGCCGCCGCGCCGCGCGACTGGCTGCCGGAGGAGGTCGCCTTCGCCCGCAACGTCGCGGACCGGGTCCAGGTCGGGATCGGCCGCCTGCGGGCCGAGGAGCAGCAGGCGGTGCTCAATCGCGAGCTGAGCCACCGGATGAAGAACACCCTGGCGATGGTGCAGGCCATCGCCATGCAGACCATGCGCAACGCCACCGACCTGGAGGCGGCCCGCGACGCCCTCGCCAACCGGCTGATCGCGCTGGGCAAGGCGCACGACATCCTGCTCGACGGCACCCGCGAGAGCGCGAGCCTCGAAAAGGTCGTCCAAGGCGCGCTGACGATTCACGACGACGCGCAGGCGGGCCGCCTGCGGCTGTTCGGCCCGCACGTTCAGGTCGGCTCCAAGGCCGCGCTGTCGCTGTCGCTGATGATCCACGAGCTCGCGACGAACGCCGCCAAGTACGGCGCGCTGTCGACGCCCGCGGGCTTCATCGTGGTGGATTGGTCGATCGATGCCGCCGGCCGCGAGCCTATGGTCCGGCTGCGCTGGGCCGAGAGCGGCGGGCCGCCGGTCGCGACGCCGACGCGGCTCGGGTTCGGCAGCCGCCTGATCGAGCGGGGCTTGGCCGGGGCGATCGGCGGCGAGGTCCGGCTGACCTACCCGCCGGACGGCGTGCTCTGCGAGTTGGACGTGCCGCTCTCCGGGATGGAAGCCGACGAGTAGCGACCGCGACCCACATGCGGGCCGGGATTTGGCCGCCGTTGCGGTCTATGGTGGCCCCCGTGTCAGCCCTTCCTCACCTCTCGGCCCAGCCCGAGGCGCCCCGCGCCTTCCTCGGCGTCACCCGGTCCGTCCTCGGGCGGCCATGGCGGGAACGCTGCGCCGACCCGGCGGCGCAGGCCTACGCCGCGACCATGGTCCAGGCCCACGGCTTGCCGGAGCTGCTCGCCCGCGTGCTCGCCGGGCGCGGCGTCCGGCCGGACGGGTCGGAGGCCTACCTGCGCCCGCGCCTGCGCGACCTGATGCCGGACCCCGCCTGCCTCGTCGACATGGGGCCGGCGACCGAGCGCCTCGCGCGGGCGGTGCGCCGGGGCGAGAGCGTCGCGGTGTTCGGCGACTACGACGTCGACGGCGCCGCAAGCGCGGCCCTGCTGGCGGGATACCTGCGCCGGCTCGGCGTGCCGACCCGCATCCACATCCCCGACCGGATCACCGAGGGCTACGGGCCGAACGCGGCCGCGATCGCCGCGCTCGCCGGCGAGGGGGCGACGCTCCTCGTCTGCGTCGATTGCGGCACCAGCGGGCATGGTCCTCTGGCGGAAGCGGCCCGGCTCGGCCTCGACGTGATCGTCCTCGACCATCACGGTGCCCCCGAGCTGCTGCCGCCGGTCTGCGCCCTGGTGAACCCGAACCGCCTCGACGACCTTTCCGGTCTCGGCCACCTCTGCGCCGCGGGCGTCGTGTTCCTCACCCTGGTGGCCCTCGCCCGCACGCTTCGGGCCGAGGGGTATTTCGGGTCCCATCCCGAGCCGCCGCTCACCGATGCCCTCGACCTCGTGGCTTTGGCCACCGTCGCCGACGTGGTGCCTCTGACGGGCCTCAACCGCGCCTTCGTGGTCCAGGGGCTGACCGTGATGCGCGCCCGCGGCCGCCATGGGCTCGCCGCGCTCCTCGATGCCGCCGCCCTCGACGGGCCACCGGAGGCGTGGCACCTCGGCTACCTGCTCGGCCCCCGCATCAACGCCGGCGGGCGCATCGGCGATGCGGGCCTGGGCGCGCGCCTGCTCACCACCGACGACCCGGCCGAAGCCGCCCGCATCGCGGTGGAGCTCGACCGCCTGAACCGCGAACGCCAGGCGATCGAGGCGCAGGCGGTGGCGGAAGCCGAAGCGGAGATGGACCACGCCCTCGCCCTCGACCCCGATCGCCCGGTGCTGGTCGCAGGCAGCGCGGAGTGGCATCCGGGCATCGTCGGGCTGATCGCGGCGCGCCTCAAGGAGCGCTTCGGCCGACCGGCCTTCGCCTTCGCCCTCCGGCCGGACGGGTCGGCCAC
>NZ_VRUX01000323.1:0-4902 GCF_008039885.1 Methylobacterium sp. WL103 | reverse complement strand
GGCTAGCGCGGCCGGCGTCCCGCCGAGCGCCGCGGGTCCGCGCGTCAGCAGGAGCCAGAGCGGAAAGGCGAGGTGGAAGGTGAACATCGCCGCCGTGTAGGCGACCCAGTCGCCCGACAGCCGCACGCCGATGCCGTCGATCAGCGTGTAGGCGGCGATCGTCGCGGCGGTGCCCAGCGCCGCGAGCACGGTGCCCCGCGACAGCCCGGCCTTGCCCAGCGATAGCGACAGGATCCCGGCGCTCACCAGCGCGATCCCGACGGCGCCGACGGTGCCGGGCACCTCGGAGGCGAAGACGCCCGCGCCGAGGGCGACCAGGGCCGGCGAGGCGCCGCGGGCGATCGGATAGGTCTGGCCGAGGTCGCCGGTGCGGTAGGTGACGATCAGCAGCGCGTTGTAGGTGATGTGGATCAGCCCCGAGGCGACGGCGTAGGGCCAGCTCGCCGCGGCCGGCAACCCGACCGCGAGCGCCACCGCGAGCCCGAGCCCGCCGACCGCGAGGTTCATCACGCTCATGGTCCAGAGGCGGTCGGCGCCCCCGCGCAGCAGCGTGTTCCAGCCCGCATGCAGCAAGGCCGCGAAGAGGACGAGGGCGACGACGGCCGGCGTCATCGCGGGCTCATGGCTTGTGGATCATCTTGCACGAGGGCGATCGAACTCACGCGGCCAGGCTCGCCACCACGGCGTTCAGCACCGGGGCGCCCCGCGCGGTCGCGGCGATGCGACCGTCGGGCAGGCGGGCGACCAGGCCGTCTCCGACGAGGGCGTCGATGCGCGCTCCGTCGAGCGGCCGGCCCTTCAGCGCCGCGTAGCGCGCGGGGTCTATGCCCTCCGACAGACGCAGGCCCATCATCAGGAACTCGTCGCCCTGGTCGGCGCCCGCGATGGTCTCGGTCTCGGAGATGCCGTGGCCGTCGCGCTCGACCCGGGCGAGCCAGGCCTCCGGCGCCTTCTCGGTGACGGTGCCGAGGCGGCCCGCCTCCGTGACCAGGCGGCCATGCGCGCCGGGGCCGATGCCGGCATACTCGCCGTAGCGCCAGTAGAGCAGGTTGTGGCGCGACTGCGCGCCGTGGCGCGCATGGTTCGAGATCTCGTAGGCCGGAAGCCCGGCCCGGTCGCAAACCTCCTGGGTCACGTCGTAGAGGGTGCGGGCCGCCTCGTCGTCGGGCGGCACGAGCCGGCCGGCGGCGGCGAGGCCGTAGAACGGCGTGCCCGGCTCGATGGTGAGCTGGTAGAGCGAGAGGTGCTCGGCCGCCCGGCCGATCGCCTCGGTCAGCTCCCGCCGCCAGGCCTCGGCGGTCTGGTTCGGGCGGGCGTAGATCAGGTCGAACGAGCTGCGGTCGAAGGCGCCCTGCGCGACCCGGATCGCGGCGAACGCCTCCTCGGCGCTGTGCAGCCGCCCGAGGCTCTTGAGGGAGGCGTCGTCGAAGGCCTGGACGCCCAGCGAGACGCGGTTGACCCCAGCCGTGCGGTAACCCCGGAACCGCCCGGCCTCGACGCTGGTCGGGTTGGCCTCCAGCGTGATCTCGGCATCGGGCGCGACGCCCCAGGCCGCGCCGACCGCGTCGAGGATGCCGGCGACCGTGGCGGGCTGCATCAGCGAGGGCGTGCCGCCGCCGAGGAAGACGCTCGACACGGTGCGGCCGGGCGTGCGGGCCGCCACGTGCGCGATCTCGGCGCGGAAGGCCGCAAGGTAGCGCACTTCGTCCACCGGCGCGTGGCGCACGTGGCTGTTGAAGTCGCAATACGGGCACTTCGAAGCGCAGAAGGGCCAATGCACGTAGACGCCGAAGCCCGCGTCGCGGGTCGGGTGGTCCGGGCCTGAACGGTCGATCATCGCACGCGATGTGCTCGCGTGCGCGCCGTTTGGCAATCGTGCGACGGGTTCAGGTCGGGCGACGCAGGCATGCGGCGGCGAGCGCCACGAAGGCGCGCGCCCGGTGCGACAGGGCGTTGCCGGTCTGCCAGTCGACCCCGTGCTTCTCCTCCGACGAGATTTCGCCGAAGGTTCGGTCGGAGCCGTCGGGCCGGAACATCGGGTCGTAGCCGAAGCCGGCGGTGCCGCGGGGCTCGACGAGGTCGCCGAAGACGCGGCCCTCGAACAGCTCGACATGGCCGTCGGGCCAGGCCAGCACCAGCGCCGAGACGAAGTGCGCGCGCCGGTCGGTCGCCCCGCGCAGGGCGAGCTCGGCTTCGATCCGCGCCATCGCGCCGGCGAAATCCTTGGACGGGCCGGCCCAGCGGGCGGAGAACAGGCCGGGCGCCCCGTCGAGGGCTGCGACGCACAGGCCCGAATCGTCGGCGAAGGCCGGCAGCCCGGTGGCCTCGGCGGCGGCGATCGCCTTGATCGCCGCGTTCTCGGAGAACATCGTGCCGGTCTCGTCGGGCTCGGCGAGCCCGAGTTCGCCCGCCGAGACCGCCTCGACGCCGAACGGCGCCAGCAGCTCGCGCATCTCGACCAGCTTGCCGGCATTGTGGGTCGCGATGACGACCCTGCCCGTGAGGATGCGGTGGCTCATGCGATCGCCTGCTTCTGGAGGGCGACGAGGTCGGCGACGCCGCCCTTGGCGAGCCGCAGCAGTTCGAGCAGCTCGGCTTCCGAGAACGGCTTGCCCTCGGCGGTGCCCTGCACCTCGACGAGGCCGCCGGTGCCGGTGATGACGAAGTTGGCGTCGGTCTCGGCGCCCGAATCCTCGGCGTAGTCGAGGTCGAGCACGGCCGCGCCCTTGACGATGCCGCAGGACACCGCGGCGACGTGGTCGCGCAGCGGGTCGACCGAGATCATCGAGCGGGCGCGCATCCAGGCGAAGCACTCGTGCAGCGCGACCCAGGCGCCGGTGATCGCCGCGGTGCGGGTGCCGCCGTCGGCCTGGATCACGTCGCAGTCGACGGTGATCTGCTTCTCGCCCATGGCCGGCAGGTTGGTGACGGCGCGCAAGGATCGCCCGATCAGCCGCTGGATCTCCTGCGTCCGCCCCGAGGGCTTGCCGGAATTGATCTCGCGGCGGGTGCGCTCGTGCGTCGCGCGCGGCAGCATCGAATACTCGGCCGTCACCCAGCCCTTGCCGGAGCCGCGCAGCCAGTGCGGCCCGCGCTCTTCGAGGGAGGCGGTGCACAGCACCTTGGTCTCGCCGAAGGTCACGAGGCAGGAGCCTTCCGCGTAGCGGGCGACCGACCGTTCCAGCGTGACCGTGCGCAACTCGTCGGCCGCGCGCTTCGAGGGCCGCATGCGGCGTTCTCCCGGTTCGAAATTCCGAGCCGGGTGCTTAGGCTGCGTCGCCTCGGGCGGCAACCCGACGCGCCGCAACGTCATCGCGTCGCCGACGGATTGATCCGCGGGCTTCGCCGGGACACAATCGCCGGGCAGGAACCGCGCGTGACCGAGTTTTCGAGATCCATTTCCCAACCTCCGCAGGTGCAGGCGCTCGCCGCGCTGAACGAGCGCGCCCGCGAGATCTTCCGACAGATCGTCGAGGGATACCTGTCCACCGGCGAGCCGATGGGATCGCGCAACCTCGCACGCATCCTGCCGATGGCCCTGTCGCCGGCCTCGATCCGCAACGTGATGTCCGACCTGGAGCAGGCCGGGCTGATCTTCGCCCCGCACACCTCCGCCGGGCGCCTGCCGACGGAGCTGGGCCTGCGCTTCTTCGTCGACGCGATGCTGGAGCTCGGCGACGTCGGGCGCGAGGAGCAGGAGCGGATCGAGGCGCAGATGCGCGCCGCCGCCTCCGGCCACACCTTCGCGTCGGTGCTGGCCGAGGCGTCGAGCCTGCTCTCGGGCGTCTCGCGCGGCGCCGGCGTGGTGCTGACGACCAAGACCAACGTGCAGCTCAAGCACATCGAGTTCGTGCGGCTCGACCCGGCCCGCGCCCTGGTGGTGCTCGTCTCGGACGACGGCTCGGTGGAGAACCGCCTGCTCGACCTGCCGCCGGGCCTGCCCGCGAGCGCGCTGCAGGAGGCTTCGAACTACCTCAATGCCCGGTTGCACGGCCGCACCCTCGGGGGCCTGCGCGCCGAGATCGAGGCGGGCCGGCAGGCGATGAAGCGGGAGCTCGACGCCATCACCGAGCGCCTGGTCGACGCCGGGCTTGCCGTCTCGGTCGGGCCCACCGAGGCGCGCCAGCTGATCGTGCGCGGCCAGGCCAACTTGCTCGACGACCTGCGCGCGATCGAGGACCTGGAGCGGATGCGGCTGCTGTTCTCGGACCTCGAGACGCAGAAGGACGTGATCGACCTGCTTGCCCGCGCCGAGGGCGGCGACGGGGTACGGATCTTCATCGGCTCGGAGAACAAGCTGTTTTCGCTCTCCGGCTCCTCGCTGATCGCCGCCCCGTTCCGCGACGGGTCGCAGACGATCGTCGGCGTGGTCGGCGTCATCGGCCCGACCCGGCTCAACTACGCCCGCATCGTGCCGATGGTGGATTACACCGCGCGGGTGGTCTCGCGGATGATGGACCGCGGGACGTAACTTTTCGCCAGGCAGGTAACGTGCGGTCGTCGGCGTGCTCGATCGATCGCGGGTTCCTTCTCCCAGTGGGAGAAGGACAGGATGAGGGGCGTGACCTCTCCGGAGATGTCACACCCCTCACCCCAACCCTCGCCCTTTGGGAGAGGGGGCAGGCGGCGCTTCTTTCGGCCTCAGCCGCGGATCACGTCCACGATCTGGTAGGTGTCCGGATCGACGATGACGATGTCGTCGTCCACGAGGACGTAGCTGTAATCCTCGTATTCCGGGGCCAGCTCGACGATCGCCGGCGGGAGCCGGTGCAGTTCGTAGCTGCGGGCGATGGCCGTGCCGACCGTGAGCGCGAAGGCGCCGGCCGCCAGCCGCGGCACGCCGCTGCGGAACAGGTCCTGGCGGAACCGGGTGCGCTCGGCGCCGCCGAGACGCCCGTAGGC
>NZ_VRUX01000322.1:0-4907 GCF_008039885.1 Methylobacterium sp. WL103 | reverse complement strand
GCGCCATGCCGGCCCTCGACCGGATGCCCGGCCCCCGCGCCGCGAGCGGGCGCCCGATCCCGATTCGCCCTTCGCCAAGCTCGCCGCCCTGAAGGCGCAGCTAGAATCCGGCGAAGGCGGCAAGCGCTGAGGCACCGCCGGTCTGCATGAAGGAAGGGCGGCAGCGGCTGGACAAGTGGCTGTGGTTCGCGCGGTTCGCGAAGTCCCGCGCGCTCGCCGCCCGCCTCGTGGAAGACGGCCACGTCCGCCTCAACGGGACGCGGACCACCCTGCCGGCCAAGGGGCTGGCCGTCGGCGACGTGCTGACGGTCGCCGCCGCCCACGCCACTCTCATCCTGCGGATCCTGGACCTCGGGACGCATCGCGGCTCGGCCCCGGTCGCCCGGCTGCTCTACGCGGACCTCGCCGCCGGGGGCGACGAGGCTCCGGCCCCTCTCTCTGTAGAGCCCAGCCCGCCCCTGGAATCATTGTAGACAAGCCACAGTCCCGTGCGGCGGCCAGGTTGCGGCATGGCTGCGCTTGTCAGCCCCTTTGGCAGGGGCTAGAGCCCTTCCCATCCAAGGGCCGCCTACGAGGGCCCGTCGACACGCAAGCCGAACGCGCCTTCGCCCGCCCGCGAGACCGTTCGAGCCCCCGGCGGCCGCGGATGCGGCCAGCGCGGATCGAGGACGAAAATCGCACCATGACCTACGTCGTCACCGACAATTGCATCAAGTGCAAGTACATGGACTGCGTGGAAGTCTGCCCGGTGGACTGCTTCTACGAAGGCGAGAACATGCTCGTCATCCACCCCGACGAGTGCATCGATTGCGGCGTCTGCGAACCGGAATGCCCGGCCGAGGCGATCAAGCCGGACACCGAGCCGAACCTCGAGACCTGGCTCAAGGTCAACGCCGACTACGCAAAGGACTGGCCGAACATCACCCAGAAGAAGGACGCGCCCGGCGACGCCAAGGATTGGGACGGCGTGGCCGGCAAGTTCGAGGCCCACTTCTCCGCCGCCCCCGGCACCGGCGACTGAACAAGCCGGCACGATCCCGCGTATCGACGCGGCGGCTGGCCTTCGGGTTGCCTTGCGTTTGCCTCGCCGGCCCGCGGCCGGCCCCAGCGA
Source organism: Methylobacterium sp. WL103 (assembly GCF_008039885.1). Lineage (NCBI taxonomy): Bacteria > Pseudomonadati > Pseudomonadota > Alphaproteobacteria > Hyphomicrobiales > Methylobacteriaceae > Methylobacterium > Methylobacterium sp. WL103. The sequence continues at coordinate 3,796 of NZ_VRUX01000322.1, read as the reverse complement.
ACCCGTGCATAACGCGCTCCGGATGGTCCCGAACCGTCCGGGGTGCGTCGCGCTGCTTTGATTCGACCGTTGATTTGTGATAGACAATCCTTCTGCCGTCGCTCGCGCCTGACGTGCCGCCTGCCGCGTTCAAAACGCGAAACCCGGATCACCCGGGATCACAGGATGCACGCGCTCGACCGCTGGAGGCGTTGCCTTCGGCGGTTGTTCTATCATGGGCTGCGCACGGCTCGCCTGGGAGCCTCCGCCTGCCCGACCTGTCTGGTCGGCGGCGTCGGTCGGGCGTCGGAAGCCGGGTGTCCCGTCCCGGAAGACATGGTCACGCGGGTGCTTGCAACCCCCCGCGCTTTGTTCTGGAGGCCCTTCTCGCATGACAACAGCCAAGAAGCCGACGACGGGCCGCCAGGGATTCAAGACCGGCGAGGCGGTGGTCTATCCCGCCCACGGCGTCGGCCGCATCACCGCGATCGAAGAGCAGGAGATCGCCGGCTACAAGCTCGAGCTGTTCGTCGTCTCCTTCGAGAAGGACAAGATGGTCCTGCGCGTCCCCACCGCGAAGGCCAACAGCGTCGGCATGCGCAAGCTCGCCGAGCCGGAGCTGGTGAAGAAGGCCCTCGACGTGCTGACCGGCCGCGCCCGCGTCAAGCGGACGATGTGGTCGCGCCGCGCCCAGGAATACGAGGCCAAGATCAATTCCGGCGACCTGCTTTCGGTCACCGAGGTGGTGCGCGACCTGTTCCGCTCCGAGGCCCAGCCCGAGCAGTCCTACAGCGAGCGCCAGCTCTACGAGGCCGCCCTCGACCGGATCGTGCGTGAGATCTCGACCGTCAACCGCATTACCGAGACCGAGGCGCTCAAGCTCATCGACCAGAGCCTGCAGAAGTCGCCCCGCCGCGGCAAGGCCGAGGCGGAAGCCGAGACCGACGGCGACGAGGCCATCCAGGAAGAGGCCGCCTGAGGGCGCGCCGACTCGGCCGGACCCTTTCCGGCCCTTCCATCGTCGACCGAGCCCGGTGCGCCAGCGCCGGGCTTTTTCTTTGGGCCGGCCCCCAAAGCGCATGTCGGCTGGAGCCGTCCGGCAACACCCGCTCGCGGAATCGTGCGCGCCGCGGAACCGGGCATCGCGCGCCCTGTTGCATCGCCGCGGAACCATCGCCTTCGCCTTCCCGTTGTCCGGTGCCTTGCGTGGATGCCCGGATCGTACCGGTGAGTCCGCAGGACGCGGTCGAGGCCGCAGAAGCGCTTGGAAGAAAGAGGCAGGCGGAATGGCGGAAATCGCGGGAATTCGTCGGCAGTTCATTCGCACCGCGATGGAAGCGCCGTTCCTCCAGCGGGACGAGGAACGCGGCCTTGCGGTGAGCTGGAAGGACGACCGCGACGAGCGCGCCCTGCACAAGCTGATCTCCGCGCATATGCGCCTCGTGATCGCGCTGGCCGGGCGCTTCCGCCACTATGGGTTGCCGATGGCCGATCTCGTCCAAGAGGGCCATGTCGGTCTGATGGAGGCCGCGGCCCGGTTCGAGCCGGAGCGCGAGGTGCGATTCTCGACCTACGCCACCTGGTGGATCCGCGCCTCGATCCAGGACTACATCCTGCGCAACTGGTCGATCGTCCGCGGTGGCACCAGCTCCGCCCAGAAGGCGCTGTTCTTCAACCTGCGGCGCCTGCGCGCCCGGCTGATGCAATCGACCGAGGAGCGTGTCGGCGACGAGATCCACCGTCGCATCGCCACCGCCATCGGCGTGTCGCGCGAGGACGTGGCGCTGATGGACGCCCGGCTCTCCGGTCCCGACATGTCGCTCAACGCCTCGGTCGGCGAGGAAAGCGAAGCTTCGTCCGAGCGCATGGACTTCCTTGTCGACGGTGCGGCCCTGCCCGACGAGACCGTCACAGCCACGGTCGACGGCGAGCGCCGCCACCTTTGGCTGCAGCAGGCTCTCACCGTCCTGTCCGAGCGCGAGTTGCGCATCCTGCGCGAGCGCCGGCTCGCCGAGGACCAGGCCACCCTGGAGGCGCTGGGCCACCGCCTCGGCATCTCCAAGGAGCGCGTCCGCCAGATCGAGAACCGCGCGTTGGAAAAGCTTCGCCGGGCGCTCGCGGATCGCTTTCCGCAAACGACGGGTGGGGCTTACGCGGGCTGAGGTTCGCATCGGCTCAGATAAAAAAGGCTCGACCGGAAGGTCGGGCCTTTTTCGTTTGCCGTAGGCCCATTCACCAAGATGTCGGCTGGCGCCTATCGAGACCGTGGGTGGAGCGATCACCGTGCCCCCCTCGCCCCGCTTGCGGGGAGAGGGGAAGGTGCCCGCTCTACTTCGGTGCCGTCGTCGAACCCGTCGCCTCGGCTGCGCCCGGCTTGATGCTCCACAGCTCGGTCGGCAGGGCCGCCGGCGCGTCCGGCTTGTAGAAGGCCGAATCCTGGATGTGCGAGGTGGTGAACAGGATGGTGCCGTCCGGTGCCTCGGCGAAGGTGTCGGGCCAGCGCAGGCGCGGGTCCTGGACCAGCACCGTCGGCGTCCCGCCCTTGGCCGTGAGGTCGCGCACCTTCACCGCGTTCTCCTCCGGCGCGGTGACGTACATCCGGCCGTCGTGGCGGCTGATGATCAGGCCGTCGGCGGGGCCGTTCTCGCCCACCGTCTCGACCTTGCCCGAGAGGCTCTTGTCGGTGAGCGCACTCGGCACCACCGCGGACGTCAGCCAGCCGGTGAGCGCGTCGGTCGGCAGGCTGTAGAGCGTCTTGCCCTTGATCGCCTGCCAGTAGAGCGTCTTGCCGTCGGGCGAGAGCGCGAGGCCGTCGGCGGCGAACTCGACGCCGCGTCCGTCGGGGCGGCGCAGCGGCTTGCCGTCGTAACTCACCGTCACGCTCTTGTCGGGCATGGTGGTCGGATCGCCGTCGAGGAGGCGGCGCGCCTTGCCGCTGTCGAGGTCGACCACCACCAGGGCGCCGCTCGCGCCGGAATCGGTGAGGTAGGCGGTCTTGCCGTCGGGGGAGAAGCGCACGTCGTTCAGGTAGGAGCCCTGCGGCGCCACCGTCTCGTCGAAGGCGATGGTGCGGGCCGGCTTGTTGGTCTTCAGGTCGATCTCGACGAGCTTCGGCCCGTCCTTGACCACGGCCGCCATCGCTGGCGCCGCCGGATCGAGCACCCAGAGGTTGCCCTTCGGGTCGGCGACGACGCTCTGCACGCAGACCCAATGGTTGCGGGCATCCACCTGGTCCTTCTTGGCGTTGCGCCATCCGTTCCATTCGGCGTCGGGGAACGGCGTCAGCGTGCCGTCCTTCAGCTCCGCGACCGAGACGGCGGTGTCCTCGGTCCAGCGCGGGAAGTTCACGAAGATCCGCCCGTCCTTCGAAACGGTGACGCCGGTCACCTGATGCTCGAAGCTCGCCACCTTGGTCAGACCCGGCGCGGCGTCCTTCTGCGGTGCGGGCATGTCCTGCGCGACGGCGGGGCCGGCAAGCGCGCTTCCGGCGAGCAACGCTCCGCCGAGCAGCAGGCGTGCGCGGAAGCCGGGGCACGCGCCGGCGATCGTCATGGTCATGGGGAGCCTTTTTCGGGCGGCGGGAACGCCGCGTCGGCCCGTCAACGCGGCGCCGGCCCGCCAAGGTTCATCGACCGGGCGTCGCAGCTCGGCGCAGGCCGGTTGGATCGGCGCAGGTCGGCTGGCTCGGCGCAAGTCGGCTGGCTCAGCGCAAGTCGGCGCCTGCCGGTCCGGCGGTGGGGGCGTGCGTCGGGGCGGGGGGGGCGGGGGGGCGGGCCGGGGGGGGGTGGCGGGGCGGGTGGGGGGGGGCGGGGGCGTG